>JAGOWQ010000082.1 GCA_018060185.1 Leptotrichiaceae bacterium
TGTCCTACTTTGAAATTAATAAATTCAACTTTTTCAAAAAATATATCAAGAGTTATCTGAAGATTTAAAAATAAAATAAAATTAGATTTATTTTTTAAAATATCAAGTAACTCTATATTTATTCCTATTAAATCTTCTTTATTAGATGAAATATTTTCAAATATAGAAATTGTTTTGTTTTCCATATTTTTTTTATTTTTATGTTTTATTATTTCTTTCCCGTTTCTAACTTCATTCATATATGAATCAATCATATAATGATAATTTTCTAAATTTCTATTAGAAGTAGAAACGTATATTATCTTTTTTTCCTCTGAACATAACAAATACCAAGGAATTGCTCCTCGGTATATTTTATTTTCAAGTTTTAAAGCATTTTCATTTATTTTTTCTAAAAACTTCAAACTTTCCATGTATTATTCTCTTTCTTATTATTTTATACTTTTAGACATAATTAATCTAGCTGTTGTGTAAATTATATAAGCATAAACTAAATATGATATCAAACCTAATCGATGTATTTGTGCTACTATTACTGCTACACATATTATTCCCAAAGTTAAAAATATAATTTTATTTATTTTATCTTTTTTATCTGTATTAATACCAAATACTTTTGGCGAAAATACTTCACTTATTACAGAAGCGAAAGCATTCAATATCAATATGGAATAAGATAACATCTCAAAATTTATTCCGTTCATCCAACATATTATAACAGATATTCCCATCATAATTCCATAATATATTTTCCCTTTTTGAGTAGAAGGACTTGTAGGCATATCTGTTGCCATATATATTCCTCCTAGCATTAATCCTCCGAGGGACAAGCTATAATTTCCTCCGAAAAAAATCATTATATAAAGTCCTAAAAATACTGTTCCAAATAACGCCGCAGGTACATGCCATGAAATTCTATCTTTTATTAGTAAGTAAACTCCACCTAAAATTAGTAAAACAACCGAATATTCTCCTATTGCTCCTGAGTTTTTAAGTATTATATCATCTAAAGAATTAGAAAATATTTTTATTTCTTGTATTTTAAGTAAGTTTTGATTGAACCATATAGATGAACTTGACATTACAGCAGGAAAAAATACTGTCATAAATTCTCTTCCAACTAAGGCAGGATTAAACATGTTTTTTCCTAGTCCAGAATACATTAATTTTCCAAATATTACACCCATAGATGCTCCAAAGGCTACTACATATAATGGAGTGAATGGTGCTAAAGTAAGCGCTAATAATATTCCTGTTACTATTGCAGATGTGTCTTTAATAGAATTATAATTCTTAAAGAATATAGCTGAAAATATCCACTCTGAGGCTATCGCACTTAATACTGATGTAAGTATAACAAGCATTGGAGTTATACCGTAAACTAAATAAGCAGCTATCATGGCTGGAATTAGTGCCAAAACTACATCAAACATTACTTTTGTTACTGTATCTTTTACTCTTATGTGAGGGTTATAATTTATATTTATATCCAATGTTTTATTCATTATTTTAGCCCTCCTTCTTTTCTAAGTTCATTTATCTGCATTTTACCATTTTTTATGCTATATATCAACGGAACTCTAGAAGGACATACATACTCACATGCTCCACATTCTATGCAATTATCTATGTTTATTTTTACAAGTTTTTTTAATTTTTTGTTTTCATAATATTTTGCAAAATTTAAAGGCATTAAGCCCATAGGGCACACTTCTACACATGCCCCACATGAAATACAATTTTTTCTCTCTACATCATCAATATCACTAGATAAAAAAAGTATTCCAGAAGTTCCTTTTATTACAGGAATTGTTTTACTTTTTTCTATGAATTCTACTTCTGTTCCCATCATAGGACCACCAAATACTATTTTTGAATCATTAGCAGGAGATAACTTATCTGTTATATGCTTTAAAGGTGTTCCTACTTTTATTAAATAATTACCTATTTTATTTACCTTTTCCCCTGAAATAGTAACCACTCTTTCAATTAATGGTTTTCCTTCTGAAACGGCAAAATATACCGATTTAACTGTACTTATATTGCTTACTATAACTCCAGAATTTATTGGTATATCTCCTTTTTTCAATTCTTTTCCTGTAACAGCTTTTATAAGCTGTAATTCACTTCCTTGAGGATATGCAGTAGGCAAAACTTTAATTTTAACATTTTCAAGTTTTTCTTTTTTTATAATTGCCAAAAAAACATTTTCAAGTTCCCCATTTGCACTCTCTATTCCTATTACTACTTCTCTTGGTTCGAGAAGTTGATTCAATATTTTTATACCATTAAAAATCTCTTCTGTAAATTCTTTCATTATAGTATAATCTGATGTTAAATAAGGTTCACACTCAGCACCATTTAAAATTAAAGTATCAACTTTTTTGTCTCCAATATTATATTTTACATAAGTTGGAAATTGAGCTCCACCCTCTCCTACTAGTCCAGCTTCTTTTATTTTTTCTAATATTTGTTCTTTAGAAAGTTTATTTATATTAGATATGTTTACTGTTTCTAATTCAATTTGATTGTATTCGAAATCATTTTTTATTTTTATGGTTTTTACTAATTTTCCATTAGCTAAACTATTTTCTGATATATCTTCTACAAAACCTGAAACAGATGAATGAATATTTGATGAAATATTTCCTTGTATTTCTCCTATTTTTTCATACTGTTTTACATAATCTCCTATTTTCACCTTTTCTTTAGCAGATTGACCTATATGTTGTTCCAGTGGAATAAAAACATAAGTAGAATCTGGAAATTTTTCCATTTTCCTTCCTTTTGTAATATATTTCAATGAACCTATTCGCATTTTTTCATTTATAGCATTCTTCATATACTCTCCATTTTCTTTTTATATTCCTTTTATTTATTTTCTATGTAATTTGAAAAACCTTCAGAATAAAAAATTTCATTGTTTTTATCCATTAAAAATCCTTCTATTTTGATTTCATCAGATAATTTTTTCATTAATTTTGAGAAATTTTGAAGTGTCTGATTATAAAGACCTGTAGAAATTATATCCCCTATAAAAGCACTCTCAGTAACTATTCCTATCTGTTTATTTTGGCTGGGATACCCTGTTTTTGGACTTAATATATGTCCATATTTTTCTCCATTTATTGCTATATATGTGTTTAACTGATTTGAAGTTGAGTACGACTCATTACTTATATTTATATCAAATAAATCTTCACCATCTCCTTCAACTATTATACCCCATTCTGTATTATCCGAATCATTTAATGCAACAATTGTGCTTCCACCAGCATTTACTATAGCATCCGTTATCCCAATTTCTTTCATTTTTATGCACATCTTATCTACAGCATAAGATTTTATAAAAGAACCTGTTATTATTTCTTGATTTTTTTCTATTTTTACTCTTTTATTTTTTTTATCTATTTGTATATTTTTATAATTTACTAATTTTTTGATTTCTTCAATTTCTTCCTTTAATGGAATTTTTTGGGGATTTTTTTTATAAAATCCCCAAAGTTTTATCAAAGGCATTATTGTAATATCATATTCACCATTTAATTTATCTGAATAGTAAATTACTTTCTCCAATATTTCTATTGTTTCATCATTTACTTCTACAAAACTTCCACTATTTTTATTTATCTTAGATATGTATGAAGTTTCTGAATAAGAATTATATTTTTCATTTACTTCTTCTAGTATAGAATATAAATCATCAAACTCTATTGGAATCTTTAATTTTATATCTGAATGAAATAAAAATCTTGTCTGCACTTTGTATAATTTAGACATTTTTTGATCCTTCTTAATTAAATTTATTTAACTTTATTTTTTATTTAGAAGATGTCGCTTTTTCTTTTGTATTTTCTTCTGTTGTTGTCGTATTTTGAGGTTTAACTTGAGGTTGTTCCTCTTTTTTAGGTGTTACTACAGGTG
>JAGOWQ010000038.1 GCA_018060185.1 Leptotrichiaceae bacterium
ATTAAATTTAGAACTTATGTCTAATAGATTTTTATTTTATATTATTTATAATATTTTTATTCCTTGATAAATTGTGTAAAAATTAGTATAATGTGGTTAGAAAATTAAATATGGAAGGATGAATAAGATGAAAAAAAGACCAGTAGTTTTAGTAATATTAGACGGTTGGGGGATGAACCACCATGAAAATGAAGTGGATGGAGTTAGATTATCTAATCCTGTGAATTTTAATAGATATAGAAAAGATTATCCTTATACGGAATTAAGAGCTGACGGTGAATTTGTAGGATTACCTGATGGTCAATTTGGAAATTCAGAAGTTGGACATTTAAATATTGGTGCAGGAAGAGTAGTTTACCAATTATTACCAAAAATTTCTAAGGAAATTAGAGAAGGTAAGATTTTAGAAAATGAAGTTCTATCAAATGTAATGAATAAAACAAAAGAAGCAGGAAAAGCTTTGCATATAATGGGATTAACTTCAGATGGAGGAGTTCATTGTCATATTAATCATTTAATAGGATTAGTTGAAATGGCTAAGAAAAAAGGTCTTACAGAAGTTTATGTTCATACATTAATGGATGGAAGGGATACTGCTCCTGAAAGTGGTGTAATTTATTTGACTCAATTAGAAGAGGCTTTAAATAAAATAGAAATAGGTAAAATAGCTACTGTAGTTGGAAGATATTATGCAATGGATAGAGATAATAACTGGGATAGAATTGAATTAGCGTACAATGCATTAACTTCAGGAGAAGTTGAAGTATCAAAAACATTAAATGAAGCTATAAAAAATTCATATGCTAATGGAATAACTGATGAATTTGTAAAACCTGCTAAAATAGGTTCGGCGGATAATGGATTAATAAAAGATGGAGATGGTGTAATATTTGCAAACTTTAGACCAGATAGAGCAAGACAGTTGACAAGAGCATTCATAGAAGATGACTTCAAAGGTTTTGAAAGAAAAATTCATCCAAAAGTAAATTTTGTAACTATGGCTCAATATGATTCTACATTTAGTTCACCAGTCGCATATTTACCACAAACAATAGTTAACGGATTTGGAGAAGTAGTTTCAAAAGCAGGATTGACTCAAATTAGAACAGCTGAAACTGAAAAATATGCACATGTTACATTCTTCTTTAATGGTGGTGTGGAAGAACCTTATCCAGGAGAAATAAGACTTTTATCTGATTCACCAAAAGTTGCTACTTATGACATGCAACCTGAAATGAGTGCTTATAAAGTAAAAGATAGATTAATAGAAGAATTAAATACTGGTAAAATTGATACTGTAATACTAAACTTTGCAAATCCAGATATGGTTGGTCATACAGGAAATCTTGATGCAGTAATTGCTGCTTGTCAAGCTGTTGATAATTGTACAGGGCAAATAGTAAATAAAGTATTAGAGTTAGACGGAGCAGTAATAATAACAGCAGATCATGGAAATGCTGATTTATTAGTTAATCCTGAAACAGGAGAATCTCATACAGCACATACTGTAAATCCTGTTCCTTGTATTTTGATTTCTAATGATTTAAAAGATGTTAAATTGAGAAATGATGGGAAATTAGCTGATTTAACGCCTACGATGTTAGATTTATTAGGTGTTGAAAAACCAAGTGAGATGGATGGAGAAACATTAATAATAAAATAATAAAATATAAATATATAAATTTAAAAAAAGATAAACTATTTAAAATTAGTTTATCTTTTTTAATTATTTTTAATTTATACTAAATAAAATACTGAGAAAAAATGAGCAATACTCCCAAATAATACAAATAGATGCCATATCATATGATTAAATTTACATATTTTCCACATGTAAAAAATCGTCCCAAGAGAATATAAAATACCACCTGTAATTAATAAAATTAATGATGAACTATTTATTTTATTTGATAACTCTACCCATGAAAATAAAATCATCCATCCCATAAATAGATATAATAATGTTGAAAAAAGCTTAAATTTTCCAGTAGAAAAAGCCTTAAATAAAATTCCTAATACACATATAATCCATTGAACCCATAAAATTATATTTCCTGTTGAAGATTTAACTACTAATACTAAAAATGGAGTATAAGTAGCAGCAATTAAAATATAAATTGCAGAATGATCCATTATTTCAAATACTGTTTTAGCAGTCCCTGGTCTTAGACCATGATAAACAGAAGACATAGTATATAAAACTATTAGACCAAATCCAAATATTGTAAATGATAATAAAGTTCCGATATCTCTACTCCAGCTTCCCCTTATAATTAATAAAATAAATCCTAAAATAGATAGTCCTGCACCGACAGTATGGCTTACAAAATTTGCTATTTCCTCTCCTTTTGTGCCGTAGTCTTTATGTCTATTTTTATTTTTTGTATTTATATTGTTATTCATTAAAATCATAATCCTTTCAAATTTAAATATTTCTGTACTATTTATTTTATAACTATTAATAAAAAAATGCAAATAAATAATGTAAAAACATAAATAAAATTATTATTTTAATTTGACAAAAATATCTTTTTAGTATAAAATATTTTTATAATCAAATCATAAGCTTGAAAAAATATAATAGAAAGGAATGCATAATGATAAGATATTTTATAGATGGTGGGATATTCATGTGGATAATACTACTTACATCAATATTTGGAGTTACTATAATTTTAGAAAAATTATGGATGCTTTACACAAGAGAAAGAGATTTAGAAAGAAAATATAGAAAACAAATATATTCAGCCTTAATGAATAAAAGTAGAGAAGAGATAATAGAACTTACTAAAAAAAAGAAAGATTCTGTTTCAAAAATAGTTACTAAAACAATGGAAAGTATAGATTTAGATTTTGATGAAATAGATGAGTCAAATCAGCCATATCTGGAAGAAATTATAAGAGAAGCTGTTCTTGCTCAAACAGGGAAATTAGAAAATGGTATATGGTTATTGGGAGCAGTTGTAAATACGGCACCTCAGTTAGGTCTTTTAGGAACGGTAACAGGGATGATAACTTCTTTTTCTGCTTTATCTTCAAGTGAAACTAGTTCTAAACTAGTGGCTGGTGGAATATCAGAAGCTCTTTATACTACTGCATTTGGTCTTATTGTGGCTATACCAGCTCTTATATTTTACAATTATTTTAATCGTAGATTAGATTCTATTGTATTAGAAATGGAAAGAGCTGCACTACATTTTTTAAGTAGAATAAAAAAATAAACGTTTTAGAATGGGAGAAATATGAGTTTTTTAAAAAGAAGAACGAGAATAAAAGCAGAAATATCCATGCTTAACTTAATAGATGTTATATTTATGCTTTTGATATTTTTTATGATAGCAACTACATTTAATCATTATGCTCAGTTTCAAGTTTCTGTTCCTAAATCGAATATAAAAATTGATAGTAATGAAGTTATTAATCCTGAAATAATAATAAGTAGAGATAAAAAATATTATTTTAAACTAGAAAATAGTATAAAAGAAAGTTCTTTAGAAGAAATAAAAAAAGAAATTTCAGAAATGGATAAAGAAATTTTAGGAGGGATAACCCTTACCGCAGATGAATATTTGGAATATAAGGTAATAGTAGAGACTATGGGGTTGTTGAAAAATCAAGGTGTGGAAAATATAAATCTCAATATACAAAAAAATAATAATTAATATAAATTTTAAGAAAGGAGAAGTATATCGAAAATAGAGTATATTGATTCGATATATAAATAAAATTATGGTAAATAAAATTGCTATTTTAAGTTTATTAGTAGCTGTGATGATTTCTAGGGGTTCTTATGCTGATGGAACAGATAAATATGAGGGTAGATTGGAGGAGACAGTAGTAACTGCCACAGGATTTGATGATGCTCAAAATAATCAAATAAAAAATATAATCGTTATAACAAGCGAAGATATAAAAGAAAAAGGATATAATAATGTTCAAGAAATTTTAGAAAATGCTCCAGGTGTAGTAGTATTATCAGGGGGTATTTTAGATATAAGAGGACAAGGAGGTTCTGAGAATTCTGAAAAAAATGTTAAGGTTTTAATTGATGGAGTAGAGCTTAATATTACAGAACAAACTCGTACTTCATTACCATTAAATACAATGTCAGTAGAAAGTATTGAGAGAGTAGAAATAATAAATGGTGGTGGAACGGTATTATATGGAAGTGGAACAGCTGGAGGAGTTGTAAATATAATTACTAAAAAAGCAAAATCTGATAAAGATGTATACGGAAGAGCTTATTATCAAAATAGTTCTTTTGGTACAAATAAATTTGGTTTGAGTACAGGGATAAAAATATTTGACAATTTTATAGTTGATTTACAAGGGGAAAATTTAAATGGAAGAGGTTACAGAAAAAATGAAAAAGAAAGTAGCACTTACTTACAAGGTGGTTTAACTTGGAATTTAGCTGATAATCAAAAAATAAGATTTAGATCAAGTATGTATGATGGAGAAAGTTATTCTACAAGTTCATTAACATTAGCTGAAGTGCTAGAAGATAGAAGACAAGCAGGAGACACATTAACAAAATATACGACTAAAAGAGAATCTTATACGTTAAATTATGACGGTAAGTTTTTTGAAAAACTAGATATAGGATTAGTTGGATTTAGACAAAAATATAATTCTGAAATAACGTATCCTACAACAACAAGAGGAGTTACAACAGTATCTTCAAGAATACCAGTAGATATAAAAGAAGGGGTAGGACTTAAAGGTAATTATAATTATGGTTCAGGTAATATAATATTTGGATATGACTTTTCAGATAGCGATAGTGGAAGAAAAGTAATAAATATTACAACTAATACTATAAATCAAGATGTAAGTACTAAAAAAACTGTAAATTCAATATATTTAATGAATAGACAAACTCTTACAAGTAATTTAGATGGAACAATAGGATATAGATACGAACATTCTAAATATAACAATACTCAAAAAAATAGCACAGGAAATATAATATCAGATGAAAAATTTAAACAAAGCAATCACGCAGTTGAAGCAGGATTGAATTTTAGATATTCTGGAACAGGTAATATTTATGGTAAATTTGAAAAAGGGTTTAGATCTCCTAATCCTACAGAATTAATAAATTTAGTTCCTAATGCAGCAAATACAGCTGTATTAAGGTATGAATTAAGTGGAGTAAAATCTGAAAAATATAACACTTACGAAATAGGAGTTAAAGATATGTTATGGAATTCCTTTGTAAGTGGGTCAATATTCTACACTACTAAAAAAGATGAAATAAATCTTGAAGCTAATGGTAGATTTGATAGAAAATATTTAAATATACAAGAAACAGAGAGAAAAGGGTTTGAGCTATTTGCTGAACAATATTTTGGTAAATTAAGAATTAACGAGTCATTTTCATATATAGATGGGAAAATAACTAAAGGAAATAATAAAGGATCAAAAATACCAAGTGTTATTCCAAAAAAATTAACATTGGGAGTAGCTTATGAAATTTTGACAGGATTAAATTTAAAAGGTAATTTAAATTATTATTCAGGTGCTAATCCTACAAGTACAGGTTATAAAAAAAGTTCTTTAGCAATTACAAATGTAGCAGCAAGTTATAAAAATGAAAATGGATTTTCAGTAGAAGGTGGGATAAAAAATATTTTTGGGAAAAAATATTATGATTCTGAAGATATAGAGGCGTATGATCCAGCTCCTGAAAGAACTTATTTTATAGGAGTAAGTTATGAATTTTAATAAAAAAATAAAAAATAAAAAATAACTTTATTGGAACGAGGAAAAAAATGAAGTTTTATATAGTTTCTACAATGTTACACGTAGCGATGCTTTTTATGCTCATAGTTTCTCCTATTGTAAAAAAAGAAGAAAATAATACTACGAATCAGAAAATAAAAATCAATTTGGAAACTAGTATACTTGAAGTCAATAATTCTGATGGGTTATTAAATAATAATGAAATAAATAATGGAGACAGTAATGAAAATAATAAATCAGAAAATAATAATAAAAAGCCTAAAGAAAATAATCAAATATTAAAAAAAGAAGAAAATGTTGTACAAGAAAAATATAATTCTAAAAAAATAGAAAAAAATGAAAAAATTATAGAAAATAAAAATAATTTATCAGAAAATAATAATAGAAATATAACTAGTTCTAGGGAACATTCATCTTCTAATGAAAAAGGAAATAACCAATCTACAGGAAATACATCCAATTCAAGTAGTGATGGAAATGGGAAAAAAAGTATTGGAGGAAATAGTACTAATAGTGGAAATAGTGGATCAAAAGATTCTTTTTCAGGAGGGAATGTGTGTAGAGAAGGAACAGATTTTGTTGTAACGTATAATCCTGTTCTTCCTTATCCTATATCTATGCAAAGAATTGGAAAAAAAGGAACCGTAGTAGTCCAAGTAAAATTTAACTTTAATAGTAATGGTTCTATTTCTGTGATTTCTTTAAGTGGCGGAGAAAGTGTATTTCAAAGTGAAGCAAGAAAGGCAGCTAGTAAAATAAAAGTAAGTATAAAAAATTCTGAAACATTGAAATGTACTATAACAAAATCGTTTAAATTTACTTTAAATTAGTAATTTGAATTATAAATAAAATTGATTTAAAATAGTTATAATTGGTTAAGATTTATTAATTGATTATAACTATTTTTTTATAAAATATATTTATTTTAAAATAAAATTTATTAAAATCACTTCAAAAATAGAAAAAATGAGGTAAAATATAGAGAATGAAAATAAAATAATTTTGAAAATCACATAGAATAGTATATAATTAGTAAAAACTAAAAATACATAAAATACAAATTTATATAACTTTTTATGAAAGGTGGTTTAAATGAAATATATAAATACTATAGAATCGTTTTATCCTTCATTAAGTAAACAAGAAAAAAAAATAGCTGATTATATATTTGAAAAAAGAGGTAAAATAAGTTATCAGTCACTCCAAGAAATATCAGGAGAAATTAATGTAGGAGAAGCAACAATCGTAAGATTTGTCAAAAAGATAGGATTTAATGGATTTCAAGATTTAAAACTACAAATTGCAAAAGAAGACCATCCTATAATAGATAATAATTATGAAGATTATATTGATAATATTCAATCTAATATAAATGATACAGTATCAAATACGAAATCACTAGTTAATAAAAAACAAATAGATAAAGTAATCTCATGTATTGATAAAGCTGAGAGGGTTTTTTTGTATGGAGTAGGCTCGTCAGGTATAGCTGCTGTAGAATTGCAGAATAGGCTTTTAAGATTTGGGAAATTATCAAATGCATTTACAGATAGTCATTTTCAAATAATGAATGCCTCAATAACAAACAGTAGAGATTTAATAATAGCAATAAGCTTATCGGGAGCGACTCAAGATTTAATAGATTCTCTTGTTATAGCTAAAAAAAATAAAGTAAAAATAATTTCTATAACAAATCACATACTATCACCTGTAGCTAAATTATCGGATAATGTCTTGCTAACTGCAGGAAGGGAAACTTTACTTGACGGAGGTTCATTAATAGGTAAGATATCCCAGTTATATATAATTGATATATTGTGCACAGGATATGCGTTGAAAAATAAAGAATTAACAATGAAAATGAAACAAAATATGGCTAAGTCAATACTTTTTAAAAATAGAAGTAGTTAGATTAGTATCAACTAAGAATAAAAATATAAAAAAAGGTTATTTATTTTAAAATAAATAACCTTTTTTATAATTTATTTTTTTTTAGTTGCTTGAAATTTTTCCCATACTCCTTCTTTAACTAATATACTTCTAACAGTTTCAGTTGGTTGAGCTCCATTTCCTAAAAATCTTAAAATTTCTTCTTCTTTTAATACAACTTGTTTTCCATCTTCAGCAAGTGGGTTGTAAGTTCCTAAGTATGCAACTGCTTTTCCATCTCTTTGAGTTAAAGCTTCCATAGCAGCTATTCTATAGAAAGGAACTCTTTTTCTTCCTAATCTAGTTAGTCTTAATTTTAACATTTAATTTCCTCCAAATATCTTATTTAATTCGATTTATTTATCAATCACTGAACTACATTATACTAAAATTATTTTTAAGTGTCAAGTATTTTTTCTTTACAAAATATTAAAAATTGAATTTTATATAAAAATAAGATATAATTAATTAATAAAAAAATAAAAATTAATAAAATTTATTTATATATAAATTATTAGGAGGAAAAATGAAATCAGGTTTTATAGCGATTGTAGGGCGTCCTAACGTTGGAAAATCAACATTAATGAACAAACTTATTAAAGAAAAAGTAGCTATTGTATCAGATAAAGCAGGAACAACAAGGGATCAAATAAAAGGAATAGTGAATATAAAAGAAAACCAATATATATTTGTAGACACTCCAGGAATACACAAACCTAAGCATTTATTAGGAGAACATATGACAGATGTTGCCATTGATACTTTAAATGATGTTGATCTTATTATGTTTATGTTAAACGGAACTTCAAATATATCTACTGGAGATATATTTGTAAATGAGCATGTAAAAGAAGCTAATACACCAGTTATTATTATTATAAATAAAATTGATAAACTTACAGATGAAGAAATTGAAGAAAAAAAAGAAGAAATAAAAAAAAAATTAGGAAATTATGACAACATTATAACCTTATCAGCAGAATACGGTATAGGTATACATAAAATATTTGAAGAAGCAGAACCTTATTTATCTAATGAAATTTGGTTTTATCCAGAAGATTATTATACAGACTTACCTGTAAACAAAATCGTTATAGAAACTGTAAGAGAGAAAATATTACATCATACAAAGGATGAAATTCCTCATAGTGTAGCAGTAGAAATAATAAATGTAGAAACAAAGACCGATATTAGAAAATATGATGTAAATATTTATGTAGAAAGAGATAGTCAAAAGGGAATAATTATAGGAAAAGATGGTTCTCTTTTAAAAAAAATAGGGATTGAAGCGAGAAAAGAAATAGAGGCTCTTATTGATTTAAAAGTAAATCTTAAATTATGGGTAAAAGTCAAAAAAAAGTGGAGAAAAAATAAGCAATTTCTAAATGAGATGGGATATAAAATCAAAAAAAAATAAAATGTAAAATATATACTTGAATAAATAAAATATATCGTTAAAATTTTGACAATATATTTTATTTATATTATAATATGCTTATAAAATTTAAAAAAAGATGGAGGAAAGTATGAAAACAAAAGTATTGAATGTTTTATTATTTTTCATGATAATTTCGTTATTTGTATTATCATGTGGAAAAAAAGAAGTTTCAGGAGAAAAAAAGAAATATTTAATAGCGACAGATTCTATATATGCGCCATTTGAATTTCAAGAAAATGGAAAATATGTTGGAATAGATATTGACATAATAGGTGCTATATCAAAGTTAGAAGGATTTGAATATGAGTTAAAACCCATGGATTTTGGTGGAATAATAGCTGCGTTGCAATCGGGTCAAATTGATGGAGCTATTGCAGGTGCTACAATTACAGAAGAGAGAAAACAAGCTGTGGATTTTTCTGATCCTTATTATGAAAAAGGTTTAGTTGCAGTTGTGAATAAAGAAAATACTACAATAGCAAAGGCAGAAGATTTAGTTGGAAAAAGGCTTGCCATAAAAAATGGAACATCAGGAGCTGATTATGTTAATGAAAAATTAAAAGGAAAAGCAGAAGTTAGAGTATATGAAGATACGGTTTCTATGTTTAAAGCAGTGGAAAACAATCAAGCAGATGCTGCTTTTGAAGATTTGCCTGTTATAGAATATAGTATAAAAACAACACCTAATACGAAATTAAAAGTAGGAACAGATAAATTGACTTTAGGTTATTATGGATTTATGGTAAAAAAAGGTGGGAACAAAGAATTATTAGAAAAATTTAATAGCGGATTGAGAAAAATAAGAGAGAGCGAAGAATACGATAAAATTCTTGCAAAATATAAGTAAAAATAGAAAATTTAAAGGGAGATAATTTATGAAAAATAAAATAGTTAAAATTATGTTAATAATGACAACTATGGTAGTTTTAATGGCGTGTGGAAAAAAAGAAGCAACAGGAACAACAGGAGGTATGAAAAAATATATAATAGCTACAGATACTAGTTTTCCTCCATTTGAGTTTAAAAGTAGTAATAATGAATATGTAGGAATAGACATTGACTTAGTAAAAAAAATAGCTGAATTAGAAGGATTTGAAGTAGAATTCAGACCAATGGATTTTGGTGGAATAATACCAGCATTACAATCTGGTCAAGTTGATGCGGCAATAGCAGGAGCAAGTATAACAGAGGAAAGAAAAAATACAGTAGATTTTTCTGATCCTTATTATGAAACAGGAGTAGTAGCAGTAGTTAGAGATGATAACACAACTATAAAAACATTGGAAGATTTAGCAGGTAAAAGGGTAGCTGTAAAGAATGGAACAGAAGGGGCAAAACTTGCTGAAGATAAATTAAAAGGAAAAGCTAATATATCAGTATTTGAAGATTCAGTATCAATGTATAAGGCAGTTGAAAATAAACAGTCAGATGTGGCATTTGAAGATTTACCAGTTGCAGGGTATACTATAAAAATTAATCAAGATTCAAAATTGAGAATAGCAACAGAAAAGTTAACTTCAGGGTATTATGGATTTATGACTAAAAAAGGAGCTAATTCAGAATTAATGGAAAAATTCAATAAAGGATTGAAAACTTTAAGAGAAAATGGAGAATATAATAAAATTATAGAAAAATATACTGAAAAATAAAATAATAAAGATATTGATGTAAGAAATAGGGACGTGTTTAGTTTAATAAACGTCCCTTTGAATATTTAAAATATGAAAGGGAGAATTATGAAATTTTTAGAATTATTATGGAAGACAATTAAATTATATTCAGATATAATAACAGAAAACGGAATTGACTTTGTATCTGGATTATGGATTACAATATATATAACAGCTATATCACTAATTTTTTCAGTATTAATAGGGATAGGGATAGGATATTTGAATTCAATACCTGTTAAAAATAAGGGAGTTTCTAAAGTATTAATAAAAGTTTCTCAATGGTTCGGAAGAAAGTATATTGATCTTATAAGAGGAACACCGCTATTAGTACAAGCTATATTCTTTTATTTTGGTGTTGTACCTTTGATTATTAATCCAATATTAAAAAATATTGGTATTGGGGATATGAGTGCTGAAATATCAGGGATAATAGTAATAAGTTTAAATGCAGGAGCTTATCTTTCTGAGATATTCAGAGGTGGGATTCAATCTATTGATATAGGACAAATGGAAGCAGCAAGGAGTTTAGGACTACCATTTAGTAAATCAATGAGTAAAGTAATATTACCTCAAGCATTTAAAAATACTATACCATCGATTCTAAATCAATTTATAATTTCATTAAAAGATACTTCGTTATTAATGATAATAGGAGTAGCAGACTTAATGGGAAAAGGTAAAATTGCTTATCAAAAAAACTACAGAGTATTTGAAACAATGTTAATAATAGCAATTATATATTATGTAGTAATTAGAATTTTGGCTATATTGTTTAAAAGGATAGAGGAGGGTCTTAAGGTATGATAAGAGTAGAAAATTTAAATAAAAGATATGGAGATAACGAAGTTTTAAAAAAAATAGATTTAGATGTTAAACAAGGGGAAGTTATAAGCGTTATCGGTCCATCAGGGTCAGGGAAAAGCACATTTTTAAGATGTATAAATGGACTAGAGGAGATAACAGGTGGTCATATTCATGTTGATGAATTTGATATAGCAGATCCTCATATTAATATAGATTTAATAAGACAAAGAGTAGGAATGGTTTTCCAGTCTTTTAACTTATTTCCTCATTTAACAGTAATAGAAAATATTACTTTAGCTCCTGTAACATTGAAAAAAATGACGAAAGAGCAAGCAAGGGAAAAAGCGGGACAATTATTGAAAAAAGTTGGATTATATGAAAAAGGAGATGTTTATCCATCAAGTTTATCAGGTGGTCAGAAACAAAGAGTTGCTATTGCAAGAGCATTAGCGATGGAACCAGAAGCTATATTATTTGATGAGCCTACATCAGCGTTAGACCCTGAAATGGTAGGAGAAGTTTTACAAGTAATGAAAGATTTGGCTAAAGAGGGTATGACAATGATAGTTGTAACTCATGAAATGGGATTTGCGAGAGAGGTTTGTAATAGAGTAATTTTCATGGCAGATGGAGAGATTGTAGAACAAGGAAAACCCGAGGAGTTATTTGGGAATCCTAAACATGATAGAACTAAAGCTTTTTTAAATATGGTATTATAATAATAAAAAATAAAGAAGATATTATGAAATAGTAGTTACGTACTATCTGAAGATTAATTATCCTCTTTATTTTTATTTTTGATAAATACTATTTTGATTAAAATGTGGTATACTATATATAGAAAAGAAAAGAGATATAATCTAGTGAAAATAAGAAATTGAAAAGTAAGGAGGGTGAAAAAATGAATCTGGAGTTAACAAGGGAAGATTTTTGGAATTACATAAAAGACGCCAGAATAAAGTATAAAAATAATGACTCTAAAGTTATTGATTATTTAACTGAAAAATTAAAAGAAAAGACATTGGAAGAAATATTCAGTTTTGGAATTGTTCTTGATGAAGTAATGTTAGAAAGTTACAAAGAAAAAT
>JAGOWQ010000039.1 GCA_018060185.1 Leptotrichiaceae bacterium
CCTTTAGGTCATAGAGAAGTTGGAAATGATAGACTTCTTCCACAGGAAGTTTTAAAAGAATTAAATGATATAATAAAAGGAGAAGCTATAATAGTAACTGATGTTGGACAGCATCAAATGTGGAGTGCTCAATATATGACTTATCAAAATCCTGATTCAATAGTGACTTCAGGTGGAGCAGGTACAATGGGATTCGGAGTTCCTGCAGCTATCGGAGCACAAGTAGCTGCTCCTGATAAAAAAGTTGTTTTAATAGTAGGAGACGGAGGATATCAAATGACTTTCCAAGAAATAATGCTTATAAAACAATATAATTTACCAGTAAAAATAGTTATAATAAATAATTCTTTTTTAGGAATGGTACGACAATGGCAAGAATTATTTAAAGAAAAAAGATACTCTTTTGTTGATTTAACACACAATCCAGATTTTGTTAAAATAGCAGAAGCTTACGGGATAAAATCTGAAAGACTAAAGACTAAAGAGGATTTAAAAACTAAGTTAAAAAATTTAATATTATCTGATGAAGGTGTAGTAATTGATTGTATTGTTGAAAAAGAAGAAAATGTATTTCCAATGATACCAGCAGGTACTAGTGTTTCACAGATGGTTGGAAAGAAAGGTGTGTTGGAAAGTGAATAAAGAACATGAAATATTAATAATTGTGAAAAATACAAATGGTATAGTATCAAGAATAATGTCTTTATTCAACAGAAGAGGTTATTCGGTAAACAAAATGACAGCGGGAGTGACTAATACACCTGGTTATGCTAGATTAACGTTAACAGTAGATGGAGATGACAAATCATTAAATCAAATCCAAAAACAAGTTTATAAGATTGTAGACGTTGTTAAAGTTAAAATTTTCCCTGATCAAGGAGTAATAAGAAGAGAGCTTATGTTAATAAAAGTAAAATCTGATGCTGAAACTAGAGCACAAATAGTTCAAATAGCAGATATATATCGTGGTAAGATTTTGGATGTTTCACCTGTATCAGTAATAGTTGAGCTAACAGGAGATGTTCAAAAATTAAGAGGATTTGTGGAAATAATGAAAAATTATGGAATATTAGAAATGGCTAAAACAGGAGTAACTGCTATGAGTCGTGGAGAGAAAATGTAAATTTTGATTTTAAGTAAAAAAAAATAAGGTATATTTTATTTAAAATTTTTTATATTAATAAAATAACCAAAAATCTTTTATAATTAAAATAGAGGAGACTACATATGAAACATATAAAAATATTTGATACAACATTAAGAGACGGAGAACAGACTCCAAGGGTAAATTTAAATGCTGAAGAGAAATTGAGGATAGCAAAGCAATTGGAAAGTTTAGGGGTAGATGTTATAGAGGCAGGATTTGCTGTGTCATCACCTGGAGATTTTGAAGCAGTTAAATTGATTTCTGAAAATATAAAAAAATCTACTGTAACAAGTTTAGCAAGAGCTGTAAAAAAAGATATAGAAGTTGCAGCTGAGGCACTAAAAAATGCAAAAAAACCAAGAATTCATACTTTCATAGCAACTTCTCCTATTCATAGAGAGTTTAAACTTAAAATGACAAAAGAGCAAATAGTTGAAAGAACAAAAGAAATGGTTGCTTATGCAAAAACATTTGTTGAAGATATAGAATTTTCAGCAGAAGATGCATTGAGAACAGAAAAAGAATATCTAGTAGAAGTTTATGAAGCTGCAATAGAAGCAGGAGCTACAACACTAAATGTCCCTGATACTGTAGGATATCGAACACCAAATGAAATATATGAAACTATAAAATATTTAAGAGAAAATGTAAAAGGAATTGAAAATGTAGATATTTCAGTACATTGTCATGATGATCTAGGTCTTTCTGTAGCAAATTCCATAGCAGCAATTCAAGCAGGAGCAAGTCAAGTAGAGTGTACAATAAATGGTTTAGGTGAGAGAGCAGGAAATGCTTCATTGGAAGAAATCGTTATGATATTAAAAACTAGAAAAGATATATTTGGAGAATATACTACAAATATTGATACGAAACAAATTTATCCTACAAGTAAATTAGTTAGTTTATTAACAGGGGTTACGACACAGCCTAATAAAGCAATAGTTGGAGCTAATGCATTTGCTCATGAGTCTGGAATTCACCAACATGGTATATTGGCAAATCCTGAAACTTATGAAATAATGAAACCAGAATTTGTAGGGAGAAATACAGATAGTTTAGTTTTAGGAAAATTATCAGGAAAGCATGCTTTTATAAAAAAATTAAATTCATTTGGATTTGATTATGTTGAAGAAAGTGTTGTTGAAGATTTATTTGCACAATTTAAAAGTTTGGCAGATAAGAAAAAATATGTTCTAGATGAAGATATAATCGCATTAGTAGCAGGAGAAGCTGCAAAGATAGAAGGAAGAATATCATTAAATCATTTTGAAATTTCAAGAAAAGAAGGTAAAAAACCTAGTGCAGAGATAAATATTACTTTAGATGGTGAGAAAATAATAAAAAAAGCTTCTGGGGATGGTCCTGTAGATGCTGCTTATAATGCGGTTAGTTTGGCACTAGATGATACATTTATTCTTGAAGAGTATAAGTTGGAAGCAATAACAGGAGATACTGATGCACAGGCCCAAGTTGTTGTTGTTATTGAAAAAGATGGTAAAAGGTTTATTGGTAGAGGACAAAGTACAGATGTTGTTGAAGCAAGTATTCAAGCTTACATTAATGGATTGAATAGACTTTATAAAAATTAGAAGAGGATAAAATGAATAATGAAAAAAAGAAAAAACTATTTAGGATAATAAAAATATTTATTATATTTATTCTTGCCTTTTTAATATATGCTCATTACGAGTATACAAATATTATAGTTAAAAGAATAGTAATAGAATCTAAAGATATTCCACAAGAATTTAATGGTAGAAAAATACTTTTTTTGGCAGATTTTCAAGTTGATACAATAGGAAGATACAATAAAAATCAAATGAATAGAATAATTAAACTTGTTAATTCTCAAGAAAAAGATATAATCCTTTTAGGAGGAGATTATACAAATTGGACAGGTAAAATAGAAAGATTTTATAATCAATTAGAAGAATTAAAAAAACCTAAATATGGTGTATACAGTATACTTGGAAATCATGATTATAATGATATTTCTCTAAATATGTTTCACTTTAAAAAATTAGGATATGAACTTCTTATAAATGAAAATTATAAATGGACAATAAATAATCAAAGTATCTATATTGCAGGAGTTGATGATTTTTGGCATGGTGATCCTAACGCAACAAAAGCTTTATCAGGGATAAAAAAAGAAGACTTTGCATTGCTATTGAATCATAATCCTGACTATTTTGAGTATATGAGTGAAAATGAAAAGGAATTGGCAGATATGACTTTATCAGGGCATGTTCATGGAGGTCAAGTAACTTTTTTTGGTCATATAGTTACTGCACCGATTAAACATAAGAAGAAATATGGATACGGCATGAAAGAGTACAACGGGCATAAAATTTATATAACTTCAGGGGTTGGAGGAAGTGCATTTGAAATGTTTATAAGATTTTTTGCGAGACCAGAAATAATTATATTTGAATTGAAAAAAATTTAAAAAATAGAAATTTAATAAAAATAATACAGTAAAAATAAATAAAACTGGAGGGAAAATGGGAATAGATTGCAAAGCAAAAACTTTATTTGATAAAGTTTGGGAAAAACATGTAATAACAGGAGAACCTGGAGAAGCTCAATTACTTTATATTGATTTACATTTAATTCATGAAGTAACATCACCACAGGCTTTTTCGGGGTTAAGAATGGCAGGAAGAAAAGTTAGAAGACCAGATTTGACGTTTGGAACAATGGATCATAACACACCTACTATTATGGAACAAAGAATGAATATATTAGATCAAATATCCAAAGCTCAATTAGATGCATTAGCGGTTAATTGTAATGAATTTGGGATAGAATTAGTTGATATGTTTAATGAAAATAATGGAATAGTTCACATGGTTGGACCTGAACAAGGTCTTACTCAACCAGGGAAAACAGTTGTTTGTGGAGATAGTCATACTGCGACTCATGGTGCTTTTGGAGCTATTGCATTTGGAATAGGTACAAGTGAGGTGGAACACGTTCTTGCCACTCAAACAATATGGCAGAAAAAACCTAAGACAATGGGAATTGAAGTAACAGGAAAATTACAAAAAGGTGTTTACGCTAAGGATATAATATTACATATTATAAAAACTTATGGAATAGGTCTTGGAAATGGATATGCATTTGAATTTTTTGGAGATACAATAAGAGATCTTTCTATGGAAGAAAGGATGACTATATGTAATATGGCTATTGAAGGTGGAGGAAAATCAGGAATTATAGCTCCAGATGAAACAACATTTAATTATGTAAAAGGAAAAAGATTTGCTCCATTGGGAGAAGAATGGGATAAAAAACTTAAAGAGTGGAAAGAATTATATACTGATTCAGTAGATGCTTTTGACGAGTATATAAAAGTTGATGTAAATAACTTGGAACCTCAAGTTACTTGGGGTACAAATCCTGAAATGGGAATGAATATAACTGATAGCTTCCCTAATATAAAAAATATTAATGATGAAAAAGCGTATGAATATATGGGATTAACACCTGGAGATAGCCCTTTTGATATACCATTAAAACATGTATTTATAGGTTCTTGTACAAATGGAAGATTGAGTGATTTAGAAATTGTTGCTAAAATTGTTAAAGGTAAAAAAGTACATCCAAACATAAAAGCTATGGTAGTTCCTGGCTCTCAAATAGTAAAAAGAGCAGCAGAAGAAAACGGTATTGCAAAAATATTACAGGATGCTGGATTTGAATGGAGGGAATCAGGATGTTCTACTTGTTTGGGAATGAATCCTGATTTAATACCTAGTGGGGAGCATTGTGCTTCAACTTCAAATAGAAATTTTGAAGGAAGACAAGGTAAAGGAGCTAGAACTCATTTAGTAAGTCCAGCGATGGCAGCAGCAGCAGCTATTCATGGGAAATTTATAGATGTGAGAAATCTTGAAGAAATTAAGTAGAAAAGGAGTGATGATATGAAACCATTTACTAAATATGAAGGGACAATAGTTCCGATAATGAATAATAATATTGATACAGATCAACTTATACCAAAACAATATTTGAAGAGTATTGAAAAAACTGGATTTGGAGATTATGTTTTTGATGAATGGAGATATAATGAAGATGGAACAGATAACATGGAGTTCAATTTAAATAAATCAGAATATAAAAATGGTACAATATTAATAACTGGAGAAAATTTTGGTTGCGGTTCTTCAAGAGAGCACGCTGCTTGGGCATTGCAAGATTATGGATTTCATGTAATTGTGGCAGGTGGATATTCAGGAATTTTCTATATGAACTGGTTGAATAATGGGCATCTTCCGATAACTTTATCTGAATCAGAAAGGCTTGAATTAGCTTCACTTTCAGGAGATGAAAAAGTAGTAGTTGATTTAGAAAATAATAAATTAACTGCAAATGGAAAAGAGTATATTTTTGAATTGGAAGATTCTTGGAAACAGAAACTTTTGAAAGGTCTTGACTCTATAGGAGTTACATTAGAGTATGAGGACAAAATAAAAGATTATGAAAATAAAATAGGTTAAAATAGTTAAATACAATCTTAAAAAGGAAGGAAAGTGTTAGAATGGAATATAAAATTGCAGTATTAAATGGTGATGGAATAGGTCCTGAAATAATTACTGAAGCAGTTAAAATTTTGGATAAAGTAGGAGAAAAATTTGGTCATAAATTTATATACACACAAGGTTATTTAGGTGGAGAATCTATAGATAAATACGGTGTTCCTTATTCAGAAGAAACAAGTGAAATATGTAAAAATAGTGATGCAATACTTTTAGGATCTGTTGGAGGGCCTAAATGGGATAGTATAGAACCGTCTAAAAGACCAGAAAGAGGGTTACTAGCTATAAGAAAAGAACTTGGGGTTTATACCAATTTACGTCCAGCAATTTTATATAATGTATTAAAAGATGCAAGTCCTTTAAAAGAAGGAATTATAGGAGATGGTCTAGATATTATGGTAGTTAGAGAATTAACTGGTGGTCTTTATTTTGGAAAAAAATCATATTCTGATACAGAAGCTCACGATACTTTATCATATACTAGAACTGAAATAGAAAGAATAACTAGAAAAGCTTTTGAAATTGCTAAAGTTAGAAGAAAAAAAATAGTTAGTGTGGATAAGCATAATGTTTTAGATACCTCTAAATTATGGAGGAAAATAGTAGAAGAAATATCATCAGACTATCCAGAAGTTTTATTAGAACACATGTATGTCGATAATGCTGCGATGCAATTAGTAATTAATCCTAGACAATTTGATGTTATACTGACAGAAAATACTTTTGGGGATATTTTATCAGATGAAGCTTCTATGCTAACAGGATCAATAGGAATGTTACCTTCAGCAAGTTTGGGAGATGGTAAAATAGGATTATATGAACCGAGTCATGGTTCAGCACCAGATATTGCAGGGGAAAATATAGCAAATCCGATAGCAACTATATTATCAGCAGCAATGATGTTAAGATATTCATTTGGACTTCAAAAAGAAGCGAGTGCAATCGAAAAAGCTATAGAAGAAGTTTTAAATGAAGGTTTTAGAACAGCAGATTTATATACAAGTGGAACTAAAAAAATTGGAACTAAAGAAATGGGTACAGAAATTGCTAACAGAATCTAGTTATTTAAATTTTGTAAATTATATTAAAATAAAATTATTTATTAATTATTGTAATTAAATAAAAAATATTTTTTTAAAACTTAAAAACATTAATCCCCAGTAATACGAGGAAGGCGATTTGATGAAAGATGAAAAAATAAAAGAAATATTACATTATGAAAATGTTTCTTTTATAAGAGAAGGAAGAAAAATTTTAAAAAATGTAAATTGGCATGTAGAAAATGGAGAAAATTGGGCTTTATTAGGATTAAATGGTTCAGGAAAATCTACAATTTTAGGAATGATACCAGCTTATACTTTTCCTACCCAAGGAGAAGTAAGAGTTTTTGGTCATAAATTTGGAAATTATATTTGGAAAAATGTTAAAAATAAAGTTGGTTTTGTGAGTCATTCTCTAAACAGTTTTTTATCTACATTAAATAAGCAAAAACTTGAAGACGTTGTAATTTCAGGAAAGTTTAGTTCTATAGGTATTTATAATGAAATAAGTTATGAAGATAGGAAAAGAGCTATTAGTATAATAGAAGATTTTAAAATAACATACATAAAAGATAAATATTTTTCAACTTTATCTCAAGGTGAGCAAAGAAGAACTTTACTTGCTAGAGCATTTATGAATAACCCTGAGCTTCTCATACTAGATGAACCATGTTCAGGATTAGATTTAGCTTCAAGAGAATATTTTTTAAGTGGATTAGAGAAAAACGCTAAAAAAGAAGATTCAATTCCATTTATATATGTAACGCATCAAATTGAAGAAATAGTACCCTCAGTAACTCACGTTGCACTGTTAAAAGATGGGGAAATGATGGCACAATGATTAAAAAAAGATATCTTGAAAGATGACATATTAACTGAATTATTTGGGATATCTGTTAAAATAGAATGGGAAAATGAAAGACCTTGGTTAATTGTAAAATAAATAAATGAAATGATTATATATAAAATAAATATTTGAAAAAATTAATAAAATATACTATTATATTAATAGTATAAATTATAGTGTTAAAATTTAAAAATTAATAATAAAAATAGGAGGCTTTAAATAATGGCAGGAAATATTTTAGGAACAACAGTATATTATGATTCTGATTGTAATTTAAGTAAATTAGAAGGTAAAAAAATAACAGTTTTAGGATATGGTTCTCAAGGACATGCTCACTCATTAAATTTAAAAGAAAGTGGTATGGATGTTACTATAGGATTGAGAAAAAGTTCTAAATCATGGTCAGTTGCAGAAGAAAGAGGATTTACAGTTAAGGAAACAGCAGATGCTGTAAAAGGTGCAGATATAGTTATGGTTTTAATTCCTGATGAATTACAAGCTGATACATATGTAACTGATGTAGAACCTAATTTAAAAAAAGGGGCTTATTTAGGATTTGGTCATGGATTTAATATTCATTTTGGTAAAATAGTACCTAGAGAAGATATAAATATATTTATGGTTGCACCAAAAGGACCAGGGCATTTAGTAAGAAGAACTTTTCAAGAAGGAAGCGGAGTTCCTTGTTTAATAGCCGTTGAAAAAGATCCTAGTGGTGACACTAAAGATATAGCACTAGCTTGGGCTTCAGGTGTAGGAGGAGGAAGATCTGGTATACTTGAAACTAACTTTAAACAAGAAACAGAAACTGATTTATTTGGAGAACAAGCAGTATTATGTGGTGGAGTTACAGAATTAATTAAAGTTGGATTTGAAGTTTTAACAGAAGCAGGATACGATCCTGTAAATGCTTATTTTGAATGCTTACATGAAATGAAGCTTATAGTAGATTTAATTTATGAAGGTGGATTGGCAAAAATGAGACATTCTATTTCAAATACAGCAGAATATGGTGATTTTATAACTGGACCAAAAATAATTACTAACGACACAAAAGAAGCTATGAGAGGTGTACTGAAAGATATCCAAAGTGGTAAATTTGCTGATGATTTCTTGTCTGATTCAAAATCAGGACAACCTTATTTAAAGTCTAAAAGAGAAGAAGCGGCTAATCATGAACTTGAGAAAGTTGGAGCTGAGTTAAGAAAGCTAATGCCTTGGATCAAATAAAAGGTTTATTTTAATTTAGAAAAAAATAATTTTTATATAAAAAAGACAGTATTAAATCTGTCTTTTTTAATTGTTTCAATTTTTATATATTAAATGGTGTTAAAAATAAATTACTTATTATATTATCTTTTATAATTGACAATTTTATAAAAAAAGTATAAAATTGTTATATAAAAAATAACTCTAGGTGATTAATGAATAATAGTCGTAAATTATATACTAAAATATTTTAATAAGTTATATAAAATCCTTCTTAAAACTTATAGAAATAAAACAAAATTATATAATAATTAGGATTATTAAAAAAATAAATTTCATATCAATATTTTTGATATGTAGAAAGGATCTTTATATGTGGAAATTTATACAAGATCAAATTCTTGGAATGAAATGGCTAAATACATTTGTTGGAAATATATTAACTATATTTGGATTAGATATAAATTCAAGATTTGGTGGGAGTTTACAGTTTTTTATTTATGATGTTGTTAAAATAGCCGTACTTTTATGTTCATTAATTTTTATTATTTCTTACATACAAAGCTATTTTCCACCAGAAAGAAGTAAAAAAATATTAACAAAATTTAAAGGTATTTGGGCAAATATAATTGCTGCATTACTTGGTACTGTAACTCCATTTTGTTCTTGTTCATCAATTCCATTATTTATTGGATTTAGTTCTGCTGGACTGCCATTAGGGGTAACATTTAGTTTTTTAATATCATCACCAATGGTTGATTTAAGTAGTTTAGTATTACTCACTAGTATTTTTGGAATTAAAATTGCAATTGTTTATGTAATATTAGGATTAATAATTGCCGTAATTGGAGGTACTATTATTGAAATGTTATGTTTAGAAAATGAAGTTGAAGAATTTATTTGTAATGCACCAAAAGGTATAGATTTAGAAATAGAGGAATTAACTATAAATGATAGATTACATTACGCTAAAGAACAAGTTATTGAAACATTTAGAAAAGTATTTCCATATATTTTAATTGGTGTTAGTATAGGGGCAATGATACACAATTGGATACCAAAAATTTGGATTGAGGCGATTCTTGGAGGTAATAATATATTTAGTGTAATACTTGCTACTATTATCGGTGTCCCTATTTATGCGGATATATTCGGAACAATACCTATTGCAGAAGCACTATTAGTTAAAGGTGCTCAATTAGGCACAATATTATCATTTATGATGGCAGTAACGACATTAAGTTTACCGTCTATGATTATGTTAAGAAAAGCAATAAAACCCAGATTATTAACTGTATTTATTTGTATAACAACTATAGGTATTATTATAGTTGGATATTTATTTAATTCATTTAGCTATTTATTTATATAGGAGGTAATATAATGTTATTTAAAAAGAAAAAAGAAGAAAAAAAGTGTTGTTGTAGTGAAACTGAAAGTAAAGTAAGCTCTAGTTTAAACGATAAAAATGGAATTATTGTTTTAGGTTCAAGGTGTAAAAAATGTAATGAATTAGAAGAAAATGTAAAAAAAGCCATGATCTCTTTAGAAATTGAAGGAGAAATAAATCATATAAATGATTTTGCTGGTATCGCAAGCTTTGGGGTTATGTCGACACCAGCTCTTGTTATCGATGGTAAAGTGGTAAGTTATGGTAAAGTTCTGTCAGAAAATGAGTGTATAAAAATATTAAAGGAGTATAAAAAACAATGAAATCTAAAATTAAAGTAATAAAACATATTATATAATAATTTTGACTAAATAGTGTACCTTAATTATATGATTTAAGTAAAAAAATTAATCTTAGTTATATTATAAATTTATACTACATAATAAAAGTTGAAAAAAATTTTTAAATTTGATATAATTCACTAACTGGAAAATAAAAAACAAAAAGCGCCAGACCTTAATATCAATACATATTTAATGTATATAATAAAAGGTGACGAGGAAAAGGAGTTATCGAAATTTCGGCGGGTACTCTTTGGGTGATCACAACCTGAACAACATACAAAACTATAAGTAATTATAAGAATAAAATTGTTGTAGTGATTATTTTCTAGATATTGATAATACCAAAGGAGTAGAAATATGTGTGGAATAGTAGGTTATATTGGGTCACAAAATGCCCAAGATTTTGTAATGGATGGATTAGAAAAATTAGAGTACAGAGGTTATGATTCAGCGGGAATAGCTGTAAATACTGGGGAATCTAATTTATCAGTAATAAAAAGGAAAGGAAGACTTCAAAATTTGTCTAATGCGTTAAAGGAATATCCTTTAAACGGAACAATGGCAATAGGTCATACTAGATGGGCAACTCACGGTAAGCCTTCTGATGAAAATTCTCATCCTCATTATAATAAAGATAAAAGCTTAGTAGTTGTTCATAATGGAATTATTGAAAATTATTTAGAGCTAAAAAGGGAATTAATTTCAAAAGGATATGAGTTTAGTTCAGAAACTGATACAGAAGTAGTAGCTCATTTATTAAGTGAGTTATATAATGGAGATTTGTTGGAAGCAACTAAAAAATTATTGACTATTATAAAAGGGGCTTATGCTTTAGGAATAATGTCAGTTAATGAGCCTGACAGATTGATAGCTGCTAGAAAGGAAAGTCCTTTAATTGTAGGATTAGGACAAGGTGAAAATTACATAGCCTCAGATATACCAGCAATTTTAAAATACACAAGAGATGTATATTTAATTGAAAATAATGAAATTGTAGAATTAAAAAAGGATTCTGTGAAAATAATGAATTCTGAAGGAAAAGAAATTAAAAGAGAAATAACTCATATAGAATGGGATATGGAAGCAGCATCTAAAGGTGGTTATGAATATTTCATGGAAAAAGAAATTCATGAACAGCCTGAAGTATTTATTGAAACATTAAATAGTAGAGTGGATGAAAATAATAATATCAATTTTGAAGATGCAGGACTAACTAAAGAGTACTTAGATGGGATAAGAAGTGTCTATATTGTTGCATGTGGTACAGCATACCATGCTGGGTTAGTTGGGAAGCATATTATAGAGAAGAAAACTAGAATAAAAGTTGATGTCGAGATAGCTTCTGAATTCAGATATAGAAATCCTGTTATAGATAATAAAACTTTAGTTATAGTTTTAAGTCAATCTGGAGAAACATTAGATACACTAGAAGCAATGAAAGAAGCTAAACGTCATGGAGCAAGGGTAGTTGCAATAACAAATGTTGTAGGTTCTTCAATAGCAAGAGAAGCAGATCATGTTATTTATACTTGGGCAGGCCCTGAGATAGCAGTTGCTTCAACAAAAGCTTATACTACTCAAATGGTTATTTTATATTTACTTGCAACAGATATGTCAATGAAATTTGGCGAAATATCAAGAGAAGAATATGAAAATGATATTAAATCATTATATAAAATAAAGAAAAAAATAAAAGAAGTGTTAACTTATTCTGATAGAGTAGAAGCTGTTGCAGATAAAATAAAAAATCAAACGAGTATGTTTTATTTAGGAAGAGGACTTGATTATGTAATAGCAGTTGAGGGAGCACTTAAATCTAAAGAAATTTCCTATATTCATTCAGAAGCTTTCGCATCAGGAGAGTTGAAGCATGGTACAATAGCATTAATTGATGATGGTGTACCTGTTGTTATAAATGTTACTCAATCTAATTTATTTGATAAATCCGTTTCTAACATAAAAGAGGTAGCAGCAAGAGGTGCATTTGTAATTGCTATAGCAAAGGAAGGTAATACACTAGTTGAAGAAGTTGCAGATGAAGTATTTTATATACCTAATGTAGAGGATGACTATACAGGATTTTTATCGATAATAATACATCAGTTATTAGCGTATCACTTATCAAAATTAAAAGGAAATGA
>JAGOWQ010000002.1 GCA_018060185.1 Leptotrichiaceae bacterium
ATGGTCATCTTTTCTATTGCTCATTATTTCTCCCACTAAATTTATATTTTATAATTCTTCAGAATATAATAATTCTATTCCTACTTTTTTCCACTTTTCAATTATGTTTTCACTGTCTGTTCTACTAAACGATATCGCTATTCCGCAATCTCCACCTCCAGCACCACTACTTTTAGCACAAGCATCATAATTTTCCACTGTCTTCACTAACTTTATTAACTTATCACTGTAAATAGACGTATCTAACTGAATTAGTAATTCACTTATTTTATTTATATTTTTTTTTACTTCTATTTTATTATCTGTTTCTATTGATTTTTTTAAGTTTTGAATATAAACTTCTGTTTTATCTAAATATTTTTTATTTATAGATTTTTTTACTTTATCTATCATATCTTTTGATATAGAAGGTTCTTTCGTCCACCCAACTAAAAAATCATATTTTTTACTACTTTTTATTTTTTCAATTTTATACTCCCAATCTAATCTCAAAACTTCCTCTAAAGTATTTTTTTCAATAATATCTCTAATTTTTTCTCTATCAAAAGAAGTATACAATATTAAATCTTCGTAAGCAATACACGCCAAATCTCCCATTGAACCATTATCTCCTATTTTTAACAGTATATAAGAGGATAATTTAAATATAAGTTCTTTTGAAATTTTAATATTATATAATTTACACATTGCTTTTATTACAAGTATTACAACACTACCACTAGAACCTATTCCATATTTTTTACCATATTTTTCCATTTTACCAGTAATAGATATCTCAAAAGGAAAAACTTCCATTCCTTTTAATATTATATATTCATTCATTATATTGATAGTTTCAATAATTAATAAATAATTTTTATCATATTCTAAATTTACAGCATAATCATACATATCAGATTTTATTTTATATTCTTTTGTTTCACTAAAAAATATTTCACAATTCATAAAAATATTTATATTTTTTATAATAGCGCTTTGATATGGAGTAAGAATCGAATATTCTCCTCCTATGTATAATTTACCACATGTTTTTTCTTTTATTTTTTTAATTTTTCTAATTCTACTAGTTGTTTTAATTATTTTCATCAGTTACCACCTTAGCTTTTGAAGAAATAACCTTATATTTTTTTTCAAATATTTCAGTTAATCTTTCTAGGTCTTTCTCAAGGCACAAAACTTTTACATTAGGACCTGCATCCATTGTAAAATAGCATTTTTCTCCTTTACCTCTAAGTTCAATTATATCATTCATAGCTTTTTCGCTTTCCTTTGTTAAATATGAAAAAGGAGGATTTGCAGTTAAAGTTGTATTATGCATTCTCATAGCATTTTCTTCTGTTAGTATACCTATTTTTTCAAAATTATTTTCTTTTAAATAATTTTTCATATTTATATAATCAATTTCAGACTGTCTTATCCATTCTTGAAAATTAGTTGAGGTATTCATACATAACTCCATTCCTTTTCTACTAGATATTATTTTTTTCTGATCATTTAATACTAACATAATCATACCAAATCTCAATTCAGTTTCTATTTCAAAAATATCTCCTGTATCTTTATCCCATGCTGAAACTGGTCCAAAAAAACTTCTAGAAGAAGAACCAGAAGCAAATTTTGACATTTTAGCGAGTTCACTTCTACTTAATTTTTTTTCAAATAATTCATTACATGCTTTTATTACTGATGAAAGTCCACTTGAGCTAGAAGAAAGACCAGCTTCTGTGGGCATATTATTTCTAGTATTTATTTTTACTATATCTTTCTTATTTTCCCTAAATAAATCTATTACCTTACTTAATTTATCCCTTTGTTCTTTATTTTGAAGTTTAGAATTAAGATAAAATAAATCTCCCACTTCTCCTAAAACTTCAAGGCTTTCTTTTTCTGTTATAAAATTTATTTCAGTTTCTGTATACATATTTTCTAAAGTTAATGAAATACTACTCGTAGCAGGAATCATTTTATTAACATCTTTTTTACCCCAATATTTTATAATTGCTATATTGGCATAAGATTTAACTTTTTTTACAGAGTTTCTATCCATATATTTACAGCTCCTTTTTCTAATAATTTCCTACTAATTTCTTCTGCTTTTTTCTTCTTGTCTGTTAAAGCTATAATACAACCTCCAAGTCCTCCTCCAGACATTTTTGCCCCTAATGCACCTTGAGCTAATGCTTCATCAACTAAAGTATCAGATTTTTCTGAGCTCACATTTAACTTTTGAAGCTCTCTATGAGCTAATGTCATGCTTTTACCTATATTTACAATTTTTTTTTCTTTTATTTCATCTTCTATATTTTCAGCTATTTCTCCTAGTTTTTCTAAACTTTTTGAAGCTTTGTCTCCTAATTTTTTCACATTTTCTATAGCATCTCTAGTTTTTCCATATATTCCTGTGTCTGCAATTATTAAATAACCATCTAAATTAATATCAATTTTTTCAAAGCCTTTATTTTTTACAAATTTTATTGCTTTATCACTTAAACATGTCTTAGCGTCAAGACCACTTGGGTTTTTATGTGCTACTATTTCTGCTTTATTTACAAGTTCTTCTAAAATATTATAATTTAATTTTATATTAAAATAATCAAAAACAGCTTTTATACCTGCTATACTAACTGCTGCAGACGAACCCATTCCTCTTTTTTGTGGTATACATGAATCAACATTATATTTTAATTTTATTTTTTCTTTTCCTAAATATTTTAAAGCACTATAAATAGCCACAGATAACGTATCTTCAAAATCATATTGTATTTCATTTTCGCTTTCTTCTACTTCACATTTTACCTCTATATTTTTTAAAGGGATTGCTATTGCTGAGTATCCATAAACAACTGAATGTTCTCCTATTAATATTATTTTACTGTGAGATATTCCAGTTCCCTTTTTTTTTACCATAAACTCACCTTTTCTTTTACCATATTTTTATTCTGTCTTCTGGACTTTTATATAATTTATCTCCCTCTTTTGTTTTAAAAATCTCGTGAAAAGCCTCTACATTTTTAAATGTCCCATTTACACGAAAATAGTTTGGAGAATGCGAATCTGACTTAACTAAATTATTTAAATATTCCTGAGTAGCTTTTTGTCTCCAAATTCTCGCATTATTTATAAAAAACAATTCATTTTGTGTATAATTACCAACTTTTACATTTTTCTCTGGATGATCTTCTAAGTATAATTGTAATGCATCATAAGCTATATTTACTCCACCTAAATCTGCAATATTTTCTGTTAAAGTAAATCTACCATTTACATTAACATTTTCTGAAACAGAATAATTTGAAAATTCATTTTCTAATTTTTTTGTAATTGACTCAAATTTTTCTTTATCCTCTTTTGTCCACCAATCTTTTAAATTTCCATCACCATCAAAATTAGCTCCTGAAACATCAAATCCATGAGTCAATTCATGTCCAATAACTGTTCCTATTCCACCAAAATCAGAACCTACACCTGATTTATTCAAATCATAAAAAGGATATTGAAGTATTCCTGCTGGAAAAACTATTTCATTTTTTGTAGGAGAATAGTAGGCATTAACTTCATGAGCATTCATAAACCACTCTAATTTATCTACAGGTTTTCCAATTTTTTCTAACTCTTTATTGTAAGCCCATTTACTTATATTTTTCATTTGATCATATAAAGTATCTTTTTCATTTATTTCCAATGTGCTAAAATCTTCCCATTTATCAGGATATCCAATTTTAACTGTAAATTTATCTAATTTTTCAAGTGCTTTATTTTTAGTTTCGTTACCCATCCATGTTAATTCTTTAATTCTATTTCTAAAAGCTTTTACTATATAATCTACCATTTCTTGTGTGTCTTTTTTGGCTTCAGGAGAAAATTTTCTATCTACATAAACTTTAGATACTGTCTCTCCTAAAGTTCCTACAACAAAATATAATCCTCTTTTTTCTAAAACTTCCCTCTGTTTTTGTCCATTCAAATATTTACCATAAAATTCAAATTTTCTCTCACCTAGTTTATCAGATAAAATAGACGCAGAACCTGATATTAAATGAAATTTTATATAATCTTTTATTATTTCTATATTTTTTTCATTTATAATATTATCTAAATTTTCAAAATATTTTAACTCACCTATTATCACTTTATCAGTATTCACTCCAGATTCTTTCAAATAATTTACCAAGTCTACATTTTTTACCATTTTAGAAATTTGATTTAAAGTTCTGGGATTATTATATTTTTTTATATCGTGACTTTCTTCATTAGTAAGTAACGTATTTGCTATATCTTTTTCAAATAAAACTATATTTTTTGCTTTTTCTTCACTATTTTCATCGCCTAAAAGATTTAACATATCACTAACATATTTCGTATACTCTTGTATAACTTCATCATTTTCTTTAGTTTTTTTCTGATAGTAATCTTTAGATAAACCTAATGATGCTGATCCTAAATAAACGGCATTATTTGCTGAATCATTAAGATCACTTCCAACTCCCCATCCATAAAGAACACTTCCACCCATTTTTGTCGTTTTTATTGAAAAATTTTCAAAATCATTTACAGTTTTTATATCATTTATTTCTTTCACATCTTCTTGAATAGTGTTAAGTCCTTCTTTATTCCTTTTTTTTATATTATAATAAGAGTTATATAACGTAATAATTTTCTTTTCATCAGATGACACTTTATCTTTTTTTCTTTTTAATTCTGAAATCAAATTTTTTAAAAATTTATAATTTTCTTCACTTAATTCAGTAAAAGAACCCCATGCTGGTTTTGTATTTGGTATTTTTGTTTTATTTTCCCAAGTTTCATTTACAAATTTATAAAAATCATCTTGTGGTCTAATATTTTTACTCAAATTATAAACCATTTCATTATCTCCTATTTTATCTTCTTTATTATTACTAATAACAATATCTTTTTGGCTTTTATAATTACTTTTTATTTTATCTTCTTTTCCGTACAAAATTATTCCTATTAAAAATAAAGATAATAATATTTTTTTCATTTATTTTACCTCTTTCTTACATGTAATTTATTCATTGAAATTATATCAAAAATAGTAATATAAAGCAAAAAAAAGATAGTTTTTTTAATATTTAATTTTAGACGATATTATTTTATATTTTCAAATAAAAAAGATGCTTTCAATTAATTAAAATACAATAACTGAAAACATCTATTTATAATTTATTTAATTTTATAAAATTAAGTATAAAAATTTAATCTTATATTTTTTATATTACATCATTCCAGGCATTCCCATTCCACCTGGCATCCCTCCTGAAGGTGTTTGTTCTTTTTCATTTGCTACAACAACTTCTGTTGTCAATAACACAGACGACACAGATATTGCATTTTGTATAGCAGATCTAGTAACTTTAGTAGGGTCTATAATACCTGCTTTTACCATATCAACATATTCTTCTTTTGTAGCGTCGAATCCTATACCTTGAGCAGAATTTTTTACTTTATCTAATATAACTCCAGCATCAAGACCAGCATTTATAACAATTTGTTTCATTGGAGCATACAATGCTTTTTTTACTATTTCTACTCCTAGTCCTTCTTCTCCTTCAAGTTTGAAATCTTCTATTGACTTAGAAATTTCTACTAAAATAGTTCCTCCTCCAGGTACTATTCCTTCTTCTACTGCTGCTTTCGTAGCATTTAATGCATCTTCTATTCTCAATTTTCTTTCTTTCATTTCAGTTTCAGTAGCTGCTCCAACTTTTATAACAGCAACTCCTCCTGATAATTTAGCCAATCTTTCTTGTAATTTTTCTCTATCATAATCAGATGTTGTCTCAGCAATTGAATTTTTCAATTGAGAAATTCTTCCTTCTATATTACTTTTTTCTCCAAAACCGTCAACTATTACGGTATTGTCTTTAGTAATTCTAACTTTTTTAGCTTGACCTAAAAATTCTATTTCTGCCATTTCAAGTTTAATTCCTTTTTCTTCAGAAATAACTTCTCCACCAGTTAACACAGCAATATCCTGTAACATTGCTTTTCTTCTATCTCCAAACGCAGGTGCTTTTACTGCCACCACATTTAAAGTCCCTCTTAATTTATTTACAACTAATGTTGCTAATGCCTCTCCTTCCACATCTTCAGCTATTATTAACATAGGTCTTCCAGTTTCTACTGTTTTTTCAAGTATAGGAAGTAATTCTTTCATACTAGTTATTTTTTTATCAGTTATTAATAAAAATGGATTTTCTAATTCTACAACCATTCTTTCAGTATCTGATACCATATATGGTGATAAATATCCATTATCAAATTGCATTCCTTCTACAACTTCCAATGTAGTATCTAGCGATTTAGCTTCTTCAACAGTAATTACTCCTGACTCTCCTACTTTTTCCATAGCTTGAGCTATTAATTCTCCTATTTCATTATCTCCAGCAGAAATTGATCCAACTTGAGCTATTTCAGAATTAGATTCTATTTTTTTAGATCTTTTCACTAATTCTTCTATTACTTTTTTAGAAGCTTTTTCCATCCCTTTTCTTATGAAAACGGGATTTGCTCCAGAAGCTACCATTTTCAATCCTTCTTTTATTAATGCTTGAGCTAATACTGTTGCTGTAGTTGTTCCATCACCTGCTACATCATTAGATTTTGTAGCTACTTCTTTTACTATTTGAGCTCCTAGATTTTCTACAGGATCGCTTAATTCTATTTCTTTTGCAATTGTAACACCATCATTTGTTATAGTAGGTATTCCATATCCTTTATCTAAAACAACATTTCTTCCTTTTGGTCCTAATGTTATTTTTACTGCATCCGCTAATGTATCCACTCCAATTTCTAATGCTTTTCTAGCTTCTTCATTAAATTTTATTATCTTTGCCATTTATAATTTCCTCCATTAATTTTTATATTTAATTATTTATATTATTCAACTATTCCTAGAACATTATCTATATCCAATATTAAATATGTGTCATCTCCATCTTTTACTTCTGTTCCAGTATATTTTTCATATATAATTTTATCTCCCGGATTAATATCTTCTATTTTTTTTCCTACCGCTAAAACTTCTCCAGTTATAGGCTTTTCTTTAGAAACAGTTCCCGGTAAAACTATTCCACTTTTTGTAACTTCTTCTTGTTCAATTTGTTTTATTAAAACTCTTTTTCCTAAAGGTCTAATTTTCATTTCTTCCTCCTAATTATATAAATTATTTTTTCTAAATTTAGCAGTCCTCTTGCTAGAGTGCTAACTATATGATAATATATTTTTTTATTTTTTTCAAGTATTTTATTAATTTTTTTTAAAATTTTTTATATTTATTTTGCAAAACTATATTTCAATAAAAATGCTACTCTATTTTAAGTTATAAGTAAAGTTGTTACCTTGCCTAACTTAATAATAGGTAGCATTATCCATAAATAATTATTGTTTTCTAGTGTTTATGACCACATCCGCATGCTTTTTTCATGTTAATAACCATACGTCCTTGTATTTTTCCTTCTTCCATTTCTTTAAAAATTTCAGGTGCTTCATCAATAGTTCTTGATTGAACTACAGGAACAACTAAACCTTGTGCTCCAAAATCAAAAGCCTCTCTTAAATCTTCCCTAGTACCAACTAGTGAACCAATTACTTCTATTCCATCTAGTACTGTTTTTACTATTGGTAAATCCATTGTTTCAGAAGGTAAACCTACAGCTACTATCTTACCTGCTGGTCTAACTGAATCAATTCCCTGATTAAATGCAACTTTTGAAACAGCAGTTACAACTACTATATGTGCTCCTAATCCTGATAATTCTTTTATTTTTGCAACTGGATCTTCTTTCAATCCATTAATTACATAATCAGCACCAACTTCTTTAGCCAACTCTAATTTATCATCATTTATATCTACTGCAACTACATGAGTATTAAATACTTTTTTTGCATATTGTACTGCTAAATTTCCTAATCCCCCAGCACCATATATTACTACCCATTGACCTGGTTGAGGTTTTCCAACTTTTATTGCTTTATAAGTTGTAACTCCTGCACAAGTTATACTACTTGCTTGAGCTGGATCTAGTCCGTCAGGTACTTTTACTGCATAGTCAGCTGTTACTATACATTGTTCTGCCATTCCCCCGTCAGCACTATACCCCGCGTTAATAACATCTCTACATAATGTTTCTTGACCATTTATACAGTATTCGCATCTTCCACATCCTTCAAAAAACCACGCAATACTTACTCTATCTCCTGGTTTTAAAGACTTTACGCCTTCTGCAACTTCTTTAACTATTCCTATTCCTTCATGCCCTAAAATTCTTCCAGGAACTTTTCCAAAATCTCCATTTGCTACATGTAAATCTGTATGACAAACTCCACAGTATTCTACATCTACTAATGCTTCTCCTGTTTTTAAAGCTCTTAATTCTTTTTCTACAACTTCTACTCCTGTTGAATCCTTATTTACAACTACTGCTTTCATTTCATCATCCCTTTCTCTATGTGTGTTTCTGTTAACTTAAATTGTTTATATGAACTTTCATTCGCTTATTAATTATATCCCCATTATTTGTTAAAGTCAATAAAAATATTTATATAAAATTGAAAAAATTTAGTATATAAAATAATATAAATAGAATATGACTAAATAAACTTTATTTAAGTTTGTACATAAAATTTACCTTTTTTTATAAACATATTTTTTATTTTAATTTTTTTCTTTTCACTGTTACTATTTTTTTCTTCGTACTCTTCTCCATAGTTATAAACTGATTTTGTCTCAAGATAGTTGTTTATCAATTCTTTTAATATATTTTCAGTTTTAGAGTTCATAATTTCTTTTTTTGAACTGTCTGTGATTTTATCAATGGAAAAATTAACTAAGTATAATTCTTCTTTTTTATTGTCATATTTAATATTACTACTAATAAATATTTCTCCTTTTACTTTTTCATCTAAAAAAGAAGCTTCATATTCACTTGTTATATACATTTTTTCTTCTTTAAAATTTATCTCTGGATTTTTTAACGTAACTTTTGCTAATAAATAATTTTTAGTCATAGGAAATTTTTTATCTATTTTCCCTTGAATTATTTTTTTAGGAACGTGTATAGTTTTATTTTCTAAAAAACCACATGACATTATACTAAATATAGTTATAAATATCATTAATATTACTTTTGAATTTATATATTTATTCATACTTAATCTCCTTTATTAATCATTAATTATTAATTTTAATCAAAATCATTCTACAAATATTTTTTTAAAAACTTACCTGTATGAGATTTTTTTGATTTTATTATTTCTTCTGGAGTTCCCTGTGCTATAATCTGTCCACCTCTAAATCCACCTTCAGGACCTACATCTATTATATAATCCGATACTTTTATTACATCTAAATTATGTTCAATTACTAGTACTGTATTTCCTTTATCAACAAGTCTGTTTAAAACTAATAATAATTTTCTTATATCTTCAAAATGCAACCCTGTTGTAGGCTCGTCCAATATATAAATAGTTTTTCCACGAGATATTTTAGATAATTCTGTTGCCAATTTTATTCTTTGAGCTTCACCACCTGATAGTGTTGTCGCAGGCTGTCCCAATTTAATATAATTCATACCTACATCTATTAATGTTTGTAATTTTCTCTCAAGTGAAGGTATTGTTTTAAAAAATTCATAAGCTTCTTCAACAGTCATATCAAGTACATCTGATATATTTTTACCTTTATAATTTACTTCTAAAGTTTCTCTATTGTATCGTTTTCCTTTACAAGTTTCGCATTCTACATAAACATCAGGTAAAAAATTCATTTCTATTTTATTAATTCCTGCTCCTCCACACGACTCACATCTTCCACCTTTAACATTAAAAGAAAATCTTCCTTTATTATATCCTCTTATTTTTGAATCCTTAGTTTGAGAATATAAATCTCTTATATCATCAAATATCTTAGTATATGTAGCTGTATTTGATCTTGGTGTTCTTCCTATTGGAGATTGATCTATATCTATTACTTTTTCAAGATGCTCAAGTCCTTCTATTCCACCATGTTCCAATGGATAAAGCTTTCCTTTATTTAATATATTATGAAGCTCTGGATATAATGTCTGATTTACAAGAGTTGATTTTCCACTCCCTGAAACTCCTGTTACAACTGTAAATACTTCTAGTGGTATTTTCATAGTAACATTTTTCAGATTATTTCCTTTGGCATTTTTTAAAACTAATAATTTATCAAATTTTCTTCTTTTCTTAGGTACCTCTATTTTTACTTTACCATTTAAATATTTTGCAGTTAAAGATTTTTTACTTTTCATAACTTCTTTAGGTGTTCCTTCTGCAACTATTTCTCCGCCATTTATTCCTGCACCTGGACCCATATCTATGAGATAGTCAGCTTCTCTCATAGTATCTTCATCATGTTCAACAACAACTAGTGTATTTCCTATATTTTTTAAATCTTTAAGTGCTTCTAGTAATCTATCATTATCCCTTTGATGTAGCCCTATACTCGGTTCATCTAATACATAAATAACTCCTGTAAGTCTACTTCCTATTTGAGTTGCTAGTCTTATTCTTTGAGATTCTCCTCCAGATAAAGTTTTTGTCATCCTTGATAAAGATAAATAATCAAGTCCCACATTTATCATGAAAGAAAGCCTTTCCTTTATCTCTTTTAAAATTTCCACAGCAATCATTTTTTCTTTTTCTGTTAATTTTACATTATCATAAAAATCAAGTGCATCTACAACACTCATTTCAGTTATATCTATTATATTTTTATCATTTACAGTTATTGAAAGTACAACATCTTTTAATCTTTTTCCTTTACAAGTTTTACAAGTTTTATCAGTCATATATTTTGACTCATAGTCTTCTTTTATTGCTTCAGAAAACGATTCTTTATACTGTCTTTCTATACTGTTAATTAATCCTTCAAATGTTCTATCTCCATTATATTTTATACTTTTACTATCCCATGTAAATTTAAATGGCTTACTACTTCCATAAAATATTATCTCTTTTTCTTTTTTTGTAAGTTTTTTAAAAGGTTTATCAAGGTCTATTTTATGTGCTAACGCCATTGCTTCAAATAAATTCCAGCTCCAAGTATTTTTATTTGATGAGCCAGGAAATTGAAGACCTCCTTCTTTTATACTTAATTCCTCATCAAAAATTAATTTTCTTTCATCAACTTCCAATGTTGAACCTAATCCATTACAAGAATCACACGCACCATAAGGAGCATTGAATGAAAATAGCCTTGGAACTGTATCTGGAAATACAACATCAGGATGATCAGAACACGAAAAACTCTCACTATATTTTTGATCATTTCCATTTATATTTGCAATAATTTTACCCTCTGATAATCCAATTGCAATTTCTACTGCCTCTGTCAATCTTCTAAGAAAATCTTTATCCTCTTTTTTAATTATAAGTCTGTCTACTACTACTTCTATGTTATGTCTCTTATTTTTATCTAAGTCTATTGTATCACTTAAATCAAGTATATCTTCATTTACTCTTATTCTTTGAAATCCTTTTTTTTGTAAATTTAAAAATAAATTTTTATGAGTTCCTTTTTTGTCAATTACTACTGGTGACAATATTATTAATTTATCTTTTTCAATTCCTACTTCAATTATATTGTCCGTTATTTCCTCTATAGATTGTTTTTCTACATTTTGACCACATACCGGACAATGCGCTTTTCCAATATGAGCCCATAATAGTCTCATATAATCATAAATTTCAGTTGTAGTTCCAACTGTAGAACGAGGATTTTTAGAAACACTCTTCTGTTCTATAGAAATTGCAGGAGAAAGACCTTCTATGCTATCTAATTCAGGTTTTTGCATTTGTCCTATAAACATTCTAGCATATGCAGATAAACTTTCAACATATCTTCTTTGACCCTCAGAATATATAGTATCAAAAGCAAGAGAAGATTTTCCACTTCCTGAAACTCCAGTTATTACTACAAATTTATTTTTAGGTATCTCTATATCAATATTTTTTAAATTATGCTCTCTAGCACCTGTTATTTTAATTTTTTCATTCATATTAATTTTCCTTCTTTTATAATTTTTTTACTAATTTTATTTTATCATATGTAATTGATTTTCTAAATTATTATACTAAAAAATATGTACTTTTTCTAGTTTTTTAAATATAAAAACTGCTTATAGTTTTAATTTTCCAAACAAATATTATTGTTATATATGATTCATTAAGTGTATCATGTTTTAATATAATATAAAATCATTTTTTTAACAAGACTTTTCAGATAATATAAATAAAATTATTTTAATTTGATAATTAATTGAACATATTGCTCTTATCTTAAAAAGAAATTTATGATATAATTAACACAGTATTATTAAAATCAATCTTGAAAGGTAAAAAATATGATACATTCATTTTTATCAACTTTAAATATACTCTACCCTGTATTTATATATATGAGTGCAGGAAAATTATTAAAAAAAAGAAATTTATTAAATAATAGTATGGTAGACTCTTTAAATAGATTATTATTTTTAGTTCTTCTTCCAATAAAGTTATTTATTGAAATTATTCAATCTGATTTCAATAATGTTTTCAATACTAAATTAATATTTTTTGCTATTATTTCAATTATATCCACAATGATAATTTCAACTTTTTTAATAACTAAAATATCAAATAATAGGAAAAACATTTCTGTCATTGTTCAGTCAATTTATAGAAGTAATTACATAATGTACGGTATTGCTATTGCAACTTCAATGTACCCTGGAAAAGATTTAGGTATTATAAGTATTTTAGCTGCATTTATAGTCCCTTTCTTTAATTTAATATCTGTTATACTTTTTGAAATTTTTAACGAAAAAAATGTGAGAATAAGAATTATTTTAAAAAAAATTTTTTCAAACAATATTATACTATCTGGAATTTTAGGATTAGTTTTTGTATATTTTAAAATTAGTATTCCAAAACATATTTTATCTCCTTTTATTGTAATCGGTAACTGCTCTACACCTATTGGGATAATGTGTATTGGAACTATGATTTCATTTGAATCATTAAATAAATATAAAAAAGAACTTGTAATCATGTCCCTTGGAAGACTTGTCATTACACCATTAATATTAGTTCCTATATCAATAATATTTGGTTTTAGAAATATGGAACTAATAGCACTTTTCATTTTATTTTCTAGCCCTATTGCGACTTCATCATCACCTATGGCTTATGAAATGGGAGGAAATGGTGAATTAGCAGGAGTTGCTGTTGCAGTAACGTCTGTTCTAGTACTATTTACAATGTTTTTAGGTATATTTATTTTAAAAACGTTAGCTTTAATCTAAATAATATTATTATCTTCAAATAAAAAACTGGTTTAAAATATTCCTTTAAACCAGTAATCTCTCACTTTTTTCAAAGATTCTTTATCAATCGGATATCCTGTATATTCTCCAATAACCGAATCTATCTGACAATTAGGACAAATAGCCGTCTCTTTTTCTACATTAATCCACTTTTTTATTTCGCTAGTATTAAAAACTTCAAGACAGAAAAAGCACCCACACAAATTATCTTTTAACAATTCTTCTTTATTGTTTGAAGAATATTTATGTACTTTAATGTAATCATTCATTTCTATTTAGTTTCCTTTCTTCATTTATCCTTTTAATTTAAATAAAATTATTCAGATAATAATAAACTATTTTTTTATATTTATTTTTCTAAAGTTATAATAAAATGCCCTTACTAAATCATATTCAAAAGGCGAATTTAAATCTCCATATCTAAAAGTTATAAGAGATCTTGCATTTAACCCTGTAACTATAGGTCTTGTATGTCCATATATAGTCTTATCAAATATTTTTGTATCAAAGAAAAGTTTTTCTTCTGCTATTCCCATTACATAACTTTCCATTGTATTATCAGCTATTAATCCAACACCATCTCTCAAAGTACTAGGACCTAATATTGGTAAAACTAAATAACTTCCTGATTTAACCCCATAATGACCTAGTGTATCACCCATTGTTTCACTATCTTTTTTTAACCCAATTTTTGTTGCTGGATCTGTTAATCCAAGTATTCCAATTGTAGAATTTACAGTAAATCTTCCCAATGCATTAACAGCTTTTTTAGGTTTTAACTGCAATAACGAGTTAACAAATGTTGGAACTTCATCAAAGTTTTTAAAAAAATTATTTATTCCTATTCTTATAGGTTTTGGTATTATTGTTCCATATACTACTGATACAGGATAAACAACTTTTTTATCCAATTGCGTATTAAAAGCATACATTCTTCTATTAAATGGTTCTAGTGAATCATTTATACTAGTTAGATCAAATACCTTACTTGAAATAATATATTCTTCATCTAAATAATCCATATTATTTGCAATTATTCCATAATTATCCTGAACTGTAGAGTGACTTTTTGATTCATTATTTATTTTATAGTGTACAACATCAAAATTTTCATTAGGTTTAGTTACTATATCTCCATCTACAAATTTTACAAATGTATTGTCATTAACTTCTTTTATTATTTCACTATCAATATATTTTTCTATCTTTTCGTTTTTCACCTTAGCTTGAGATATTGAAGCTAAAAATAATACTAAGCTAAAAGTTAATTTTATATTTTTATTATTCATAGTTATTTTTCCTCCAACTTATCAACCATTAATTTTGCTACATCTTTATGCCACAATACTCCTGTATGTCCACCAAATGGTATTATTACATTATTAGTAAAATTATTTTTTATATATTCTAAATCACTTTCAGATATTAAAACATCGTCTTTAGATGTTATAAATACAATATTTTTATTATTTTCACTAATAAAATCTCTACTATTTTCTAAATCAAACTGCTTAATAAAATCTCCTAATGTCAAATCAGGATTTTTAGTATTTTTAATATAAGGGTATAACAAATCTTTAGCATATTCATCAAAAGAAACAGATAATCCTTCGGCAAATTCTTTTGTTACAGAATCAAATCTTTTATACTCTTTTTTATTACTCAATCTTCCAGTAGAATTTTTTCCACTAAATACTTCACCTGCGAATGTCATATTTGCTGAATAAAATCTAAATAATAAACCTGTTAATATTTCAAAATCACTTGAATTTAAATTTAACTTCCCAAGCACTCCCATTAAATCTCCAAAATCAACTTCACTCAATTTTAAGTTGTCATCATACAATATTTTAGAAAACTTACTATCTAAATATTTTTCCAAGCCTTTAGCGTCATAGATACTATTTTTTATTAAAAAATTATCTAATCTTTGTGTTGCAGTTAATATACTTTTAGGGCTATTTAAAACTAATGATTTTTCAATTACTAATTTTTTCTCTTTACTATCTAACTCATGAATTAATATAGACTGAAATCCACCTAAACTAAATCCTCCAACATAAGTTTTTGATATTTTCATATTTTCTTTTTTTTCTTTATTTACTATTTTTATCATTATTTCATATAAATCTTTTGTTTCATCTTTTATATATCCTGGATATGCATTTTTACTTTGACTTACTATATAAGGCATTGTTGTTGGAGAGCTCAATGCTATTACATTATAACCTCTTTCATAAAAAATATTTGCCATGTACATTGTATAACCACTATTATAAGTTGAGCCTGTCCCAGATATTATTATAATTAACGGTGAACTTGATTTTTGCTTCCATACACCATACTCATAATCACTCCACTGTCTTAATATATCTGGTATAGTTTTAGTAGTTTTTAACTTTCTAACCATTGGCCCCTTAGGTTTTTTAAATTTATATTGCTGATTTTCTGGAGTTCCTAACACCGTAGCCATTATTGCACTATCTTTATAAGGATAATCCTGAGCTATTTTAGTTACATCTAAATTTTCAGCAAAAGTTACTGCTGAAATTATTAATATTATTAATATTACTAAACATATTAATAATTTTTTTGATACCTTACTTTTAATAAAATCCATATTTCTTTTATCCTCCTAACTTTACGTTATTTACTATATTTTAATATATTTAAATAAATTTATCAAATTATTTATAATTTTTATTTAAATTATTTAAAAACTACTATTAAATGTATTAACTACACATCGACAGAAATTATTCTTGATTCACCTATTTCTTTATTCATAGTTACTCCATAAAGTCTATGAGATCCTTTCATTGTTTCTTTATTATGAGTTATTAGTATAAATTGAGATTTTTCTATAAAATTATTTAATAACTCAACTATTTTTTTAGTATTCGCTTCATCCAAAGCTGCTTCAATTTCATCAAAAAAAGTAAAAGGACTTGGTTTAAACATAAATATTGCCATTATAAACGATACTGCTAGCATAGATTTTTCTCCTCCTGATAATAACAATAGAGTCTGTTCAGGTTTATTTTTATACTTTACACTAAGTTCTAATCCTGTATCTAATAAATTTTCTGAATCATTCATTTTTATCATACCTTTAGCGTCATTTAATATCGTTTTACACATGTATTCAAAGTTTTTATTAATTTCTTCAAAAGCGTAAGAAAATTTTTCAACTATTTCATTTTCTATATCTTTTATCAACGATAACAGAGACTCTCTACTATCTATCAAATCCCTTTTTTGGTCAACTAAATTATTATATCTTTCATTTTCTTTTTCATATTCTTCAATAGAAGCAAGGTTTACAGCTCCTATATCTAATCTACTTTTTTCATCCATAGATAGTTTTCTTTTTATTGCATTGACTTCTATTTCATTTTCTATTTTTTTGTATTCAACACTTTCTTTAATATTTTTATTGTTAATTTCTTCTAGTTCAATAGTATAATATTCTAAGTCTTTATCTATTTTAGTAATTTTTTCCAATATTTTTTCTTTTTCATTTTGTAAGTTTACCATTTTAACTTCAATATCTTTTACTTCTGTAATTAATCTCTTTTCTATTTCTTCGAGATTTTTTATCTCTAATTCAAGGTTTCTTATTAAATTATTCAAAGTGTTATTTTCAGTATTTTTTTCTTCTATTTCATTTCTTTTTGATGAAATTTCCTTTTTGAGACTTTCTTTCAACTCATCTCTTATTATTTCAAATTGGATAATTTCATTCTTTTCTTTTATCAACTTTTCATAATCTATATTTATTTCATTATATCTAGATATATTATTATCCGTTTTAACCTTTAGAATTTCATATTCTTTATCTAATATATTTAATTCACTTACAAATTCTGATAAATCTTCTATTTTACTAAGTTCAATATTAAAATCTTCTATTTTTTTATTATTCTTTAAAATAATATTCTCTATTTCTTTTATTTTTACCTTATTTTCTTCTATAGTTTTCCTTCTTGAAATTATAAATTCCTCATTTTCATTAATTTCATAATTTAAAGTATCTATCTGTCTTTTCTTTTTATTAAATTCAGAACTGAAACTATCATATTCATTTATAAAATTTTTATATTCTGCATTAAAAATATAAATTTCATTTTGTTTTTCTATTTTTTTTATTTCATATTTTTCTATTTTTGCATTTAATTCAATTCTTTTTTCTTTTAGTATACTTTGTTTTTGAGTTATTATTTGTATTTTTTCAATTATGTTACCAAGTTCTTTTTTTCTTTCTAGTAATTCATCTTTTCCTTTCTGTACGTATCCTCCTGTAATCCTTCCTCTTGCTGTAATAATATCGCCTTCTAAAGTCACAATTCTATCGTTAAATCCACTCTTTAAAAGTTTTCTTCCTATTTCTAGATTTTCTACAATAACAGAATTTCCAAAAACAAATTCTACAACCTTTTCTATTTTTTTATTATATTTAACTATGTTTCTTGAAAAATCAATAACACCTTTTTCCTTAGGAAATTCTTTATTTATTTTAGAAACTTTTATTCCATCTATTGGTAAAAAAGAAGCTCTTCCTAACTTTTTTTCTCTTAATATTTCAATACATTTTTGCCCAACCTCTGTATTTTCTACAACTATATCTTGAAAATATCCTCCTGATAAAGACTGGAAAGCAGCTTCATACCCATTAGGTATGTCAATTAAATTTATAAAAGCTCCTACTATTCCATTTATTTTTTCATTTAATAAATATTTTATACTTTTATAAAATGTCTCATTATTATTTATAATATTATCAATAGATCTTTTTTTACTATTTAACTGTTCGTATTCGTATTGAAAAGTATTGTATTCTTTATTAAGTTCTTCTCTGTTTTTTTCTAGTATATTTAATTTTTTATTTATTTCATCTAACTCATTTTCTTTAACTATCTTCTCTTCTTCTTTAAGTGTTTTATCTTTTTCAATTTTATCTTTTCTAAATATTATTTTTTCAAATGTCTCTTGAATTTCTATTTTCTCTTTATTAATTCTATCATTGGAACTTTGTGCAGAAGCTATTCTTTTTTCTAAATCTTGATTTTCATGAAATGCCTTTATCTTATCTACTTCTAAATCTTGATTTTCTTGAGTTTTATTTTTTAAATCTTCTAAAATACTATTTTTTTTATTTTTTAATTTTTCTACTTTTATTTCTATTTCATTTCTTTCTTTTTCTTTTATTTCAAGATCTTTTATCATAATATCTAAATCAGATTTGGAATTATTAAGAATTTCTTCTTTTTCTAAAATATCTTTTTCTAACACAACTTTTCTTTTTTCTTTTTCTTTTTCTTCGGTTTCTAAATTAGAATATTTACTATTTAAGCTTGAATATTCATTTTTTAAATTTTCAATAACTTTGAAAATATTCATATTTTTTATTTTTTCTTCTTCTAATTTTTCATAATTTTTTTCTCTATTGATATTAGAATTTTGTAATTCTTCCTGTTTAGTGTCAAATTCATCTAATATTTTATTTAATTTTTCTTTTAATTCTTTATTTTCTATATCATATTTTTTTTTAAGAACACTTTTTTCATTTATGTTATATTCTAAAATCATAAACCTTTGAACATCTATTTTTTCAGTATACGTTTTAAAAAGTCTAGCTTTCATTCCTTCTTCTTTTAAATATTTGACTCTTGTTTCCAATTCTTTTTCAACATAATCTATTTTTTCTATTTCTGTCTTAACTTCTTTTAATTTTTTCAATGATTCTTCTTTTTCAGTTTTAGCTCTTTTTACTCCCGCCGCTTCTTCTATAATCTCTTTTAACTCTTTTGGATTAGAAGATATTATTCTTTCAACTCTTCCTTGACCTATAATGGAATACGCTTGTTTTCCTATCCCTGTATCCATAAAAAGAGTGTTAATATCTTTCAATCTGGATTTTCTATTATTTATAAAATATTCGTTTTCTCCGCTTTTATATATTCTCCTAGTTATTTTTACTTCTGAAAAATCTATATCTAAATACCTATCTTCATTTTCAATGATAAGACTTACTTCTGCCATGGATTTTGGTTTTTTATTTTTACCACCAGAAAATATTACATCTGAACTTTCTTTTGCTCTAATATTTTTATAACTTTGTTCTCCTAAAACCCACAGTATTGCATCTAAAATATTACTTTTTCCACTTCCATTTGGTCCAACTATAGATGTTATTCCTCTATTAAATTCAACTGTTGTTTTATCAGCAAATGACTTAAATCCTGAAAGCTCTAGTGCTTTTAAATGCATCTTTCCTCCTTATCTCATATTTATATGATTTAACTATATATTTTTACTTTTTTTGAAATTCTGAATATTCTTTTAATCCATCATCTAAAGAATATTTATAATTCCATGATGTATTTGTTTTTAATAAAGTATTATCTAATTTAGAATCTCTTATATCTCCAACTCTAGGACTTCTGTAGTTTACATCCTTTTTATATCCTAAATATTTTTTCATTGTATTAAATAATTCATTTATTGATGTTTTTTCATTAGTAGAAACATTCATAGTAATATTTACAGAATTTTCAACTGCTGCTAAATAGTTTGCATTTGCTACGTCTTTAACATATATAAAATCTCTTGTCTGCTCTCCATCTCCATCAATAAAAACTTCTTCATCTGCTCTTATTTTATCATTAAATATAGAAACTACTCCTGCTTCTCCATGTGCACTTTGTCTAGGGCCATAAACATTAGAATATCTAAATATTACATAATTCAACCCAAATAAACTATTGTACATTCTAATATAATGTTCTCCAAAAACTTTTGATAATCCATAAGGAGCAATAGGGGAAATTTTAGAATTTTCTTTTGAAACTGAACTTTCAGGTATTCCATAAGCAGCTGCAGTTCCTGCAAATAATATTTTTTTTACTTCATATTTTCTACACATATCTAATACATTTATTAATCCTATAATGTTTTCATCTGCATCATAGTATACATCATTTATTGATACAGAAACACTAACTTGAGCAGCTTCATGAAAAACATAAAGTATGTTTTTATTTTCAGAAAACACTTTTTCTAATTCTTCTCTATTTCTTATATCAACATTATAAAATTTATAATTTTTCAAATGTTTTATATTATCCTCTTTTCCACCAACTAAATTATCAACTATTATTATTTCATATCCTTCTTCATCAAATCTATCAGCAATATGCGAACCTATAAATCCTGCTCCACCAGTTATTAATATTTTTTTTATATTTTCCATTTTAAAATCTCCTATCATAAAACATTTTTTATTTTATCTTCCTTTTCCAAATACTACGATAGTAATAGTTTTTAGTAATACTTTTATATCAAATATTATATCATGATGCTTTATATAATATAAATCATACTGTAATTTTCTATAAGAATCTTCTATACTAGCACCATAAGGATACTTAACTTGTGCCCATCCTGTAAGTCCAGGTTTAACTGTATGTCTCAAGTTATAATAAGGTATCTCTTTTTCTAGTTGTTGTATGAAAAACTCTCTTTCAGGACGAGGCCCTACAAAGCTCATTTCTCCTCTTAAAACATTCCACAATTGAGGTAATTCATCTATTCTAGTTGCTCTCATTATCTTACCCCATTTAGTTACTCTATTATCATTTTTACTAGCCCATTGTGGTCCATCTTTTTCAGCATCTGTAGTCATAGAACGAAATTTTACTATATTAAACTTTTTATTTCCTTCTCCTATTCTTTCTTGTATGAAAAATACAGGTCCTTTTGACTCCAATTTAACTATTATTGCTGATAAAATCATTATAGGAAAAACACAAATTCCTATTATCATACCAAAAATTAAATCTAGTAGTCGCTTTGCCTTTAAATTAAAGTTATTATAATATATTTCAAAACCACTGTCTTCTAAAAACCATTTTGGACTTAAATGTGATATAGGCAATTTATTTTCATATTTTTCATAAAATTCTAAATAATTGTAATATTGAAGTCCATTCAATTTATATTTTAAAAGCATGTCTACTAACTTTGTATCCAATAATAAATCATCTCTAAAATTTACTATTATGTCTATTTTTTTTACTTCACATATTTTTAAAATAGCATTTTTTAAAACTTCTTTTTTTTCATCCTTTAAGAAACCTATTAGTTTATATTGATCATCTTTTTTTATACTTTCTAATAAATCACTAGTATAATCATTTTGTCCTACAAATAATATCTTTTGCCTTTCAATCATACTCATATTCACAATATATCTAAACACTATTTGAAACAGTGATACTGTACCAAATAAAATAATTCCTTCGTATAGGCTAAAAAATCCTAAAAATACTGTTAGCGACATGAAAATTGTATTTATAACTATGACCGTTGCCATATCTCTCAGTCTGTATCTATTAGCAACAATATTGTAGACATTTGCTATATAATACGCAATTAAAGCTGATATTATAATTAATACGTTTCTTATTCCTAGTTCTCTATTAATAAGAAGTAGTAAACCTATTAAATAAACTACTACAGTTAATATTCCAAATAAATAAGAAAAATTTCTTTTTACTCCGCTTACCGCCATATTTTCCCATCCTTTTTATTATATGTATAATTAAATTTTTATTTTATATTTTAATACTAACTTTATAACCTTATTTTGTTTTTTTAAAGCAACTATAACATAATTTATAAAATAATAAATTGATTTTAATAAAGATAAATTTTCTACTTTTCTATATATATTCCATCTATCTTTTGCCGCATCTATTTTATTACTAGATCTCGAATTATTTAAAACTCTATAATAAGCTAAATTTTCTCTTAATCCGTATATTTTTTTACTTTCCTTAATTATTTCAAGCCATAATACATAATCTTCATTTTTTTTTCTCTCTTTAAAATATCTTTTCCCAATTTTTTCTACATTATAAATTACTGTTAAACACCCCAAATAATTATTTTTAAGTAGATCCTTATATTTAATCTCTTCTATTATTTTTATTTCATTTATAAAATCCCCATTTTCATTGACCCTAGTATATTCTGTGCAACTTATATCTGCATTTTTTTTATCCATAAAATTAATTTGTTTTTCCAACTTATTCTCGCTCCAATAGTCATCCGCATCTAAAAAAGCTATGTACTTTCCTGTTGCCATTTCTATTAAAGTGTTTCTTCCTTTTACAACTCCCATATTTCTTTCTGTATTAATTAATTTTATTCTGTCATCTAACTTAGAATATTTTAATATAACTTCATAACTATTATCAGTTGATTTATCATTCATTATTAACATTTCCCAGTTTTTATAACTTTGGGACAACACACTTTCAATGGTTTTACTTATAAATTTTTCAGCATTATAAACAGGAATTATTATGGATACTTTATCTTCCATTTTAATTCCTAATTTATCTTCTTCTTGAATTATTTTTTCTATATTAAACATTTCATAATTATTTTTCATGTTTTTCCTCTAATTTTTTTATAATTAATTCATATACTCTTTTACAATTTTCTTTATCTGTATAAGTTAAAAATTTATTTTTCAATTTATTAACTTTTTCTTGAATTTCATCATCATGTTTATAATTATTATTTGCTATTTTAACAATTTCATTTACACATTCTTTCACATTATATGCTTTTTCTCCAAATAAATCATTTTCTAAATCAACATAAGAACCAACCTTTTGCTCGTATTCATTTTTATCAAACTGGAAAAATACAATAGGTTTATTTATGTATAAATAGTCGTATGAAACACTAGAATAATCTGTAACTAATAAAGAAGATTTCATTAATTCTTTAGTTATATCAGCATCTTTAGGAAGAATTTTCACATTCGTCCCTAATTTTACATCATTAAATTTTTCAAAATAATCATGCATTAGCTGATGAATATAAATATTTAATTTTATATCTTTTATTTCTAAATATTTATTTAGAGTATCATCTGTAATAAGTCCTACAATATTTTTAAAATAATCAGTTTCTTCTATACTTGTATTTTCAGGTCTTATCCAATTACGCCAAGTAGGCATAAAAAATATTTCCTTTTTATCAATTTCTACATTGTATAATTTATCATATCTAGGATATCCTGTTATAAACGTTTTTTCTTTTTCTACATTCCACCAACTATCTGTTTTGACCTTTTTTTCATATTCGGAATCTGCAATATTTATATCATATGATTTAACTAGTTCTTCTGCTATTTTTTCTGTTTTAGGATTCATTGCTTTTCTAACTTTAAATCCAACTGTTCCATGGTTCAAAAAAACTTTCATTACCTTATTATGAAAGTTTTTCATGTAAGGAACGACAAATAAATAAGGAGCTATATCTGCAGAAATTGAATGAGAAAACAATGCAACTTCTGCATTTATAAAATGTAAATAACAATCTACACTTCCTTTTATTAATGTCTTTCCTGGAATTTTATCTTTTATAGGTGAATTTTCGTTTAAAACCCAATATTCTTCTATATTTTTTTTTGATCTCAAATATTCATACATCGCCTTTGAATTATCAACAAATAATTCTCCAGCATTTCCTCCAATTAACCATATTTTTCTATTCTCAAATTTCTTTTTTGAAAAAGGATATAAAAGTGACGCTATCATCATATTTTTTAAACATTTTGCTTTATCCATCTTCTCTCCTAATCTAAATTAACTACACTATATTATATTTATTTTTTCTTTTTTTCTATTTTATATTTAAAGTACCCTTTAATTCTACCCTCGTAAACTATCCCATGATATTTTTTATTTTTTGATATAAGCATTCCACCTATATTTCTAACTAATTTTTTCCACAACTTAATTATGTATAATCTATTTTTTCTTTCTTTAACTTCTTTTTTTACTAATGCACCATATCCTAACGCATATTTATATGCTCTCTCCAAATCATCATAATTTCCTTTTTTTGCGGGATGATAAATTATATCATTAGAAAAATAGTATCCCTTAAATCCTTTATGTAAAAGTCTTAAAACATAATCTGTTTCTTCTCCACTACCAAACAAAGCCCCCACACCTAAATACTCATCAAATAGTTCTAAATCCTCTCTGTGAAAATTGACAAAAAAAGTAATAGATTTTACTGTATCTTCTGCATTTGATAAATTTATTTCTGTGTCATAATCGAGCATTTTACCCGTTCCAAAATCTTTTCCTTTTTCTAAAGTTCTACAAGAATATATTCTTTCATTAGTATTTTCTTTAAAAAATTCAACTACCTTTTCAATGGTGTTAGGCTGATATTCACAATCATCATCAGGAAAAGCCACTATATCGCCATCCATCAGGAAAAGTCCTTTATTTCTATTTAAACTTATTCCTTTTTCAGGACTTTTAAGATATTTTATTTCAAATAATTCTTCATATTTTATTATAAGATCTAATACACTATTATCAGCATTTTGATCAACTATTACAAGTTCAAAATTTTCGTAAGTTTGCTTTGTTAAACTTGTTAAAAATAAATCCAACTCTTTTGTAACATTTATAGTTGGCATAATTAGTGAAACCTTCATATAAGTCAGTCTCCTTTTTCTTTATTTTTAAATTTTATTTTATTTTTTAGTTAATTATAAAATTTTGCTCTTCCGAGTATTATAACACAAATTCAATAAAAATTGAATATTTTACTATTCCTCAAAAAGTAAATTATTATTTATATTTTAAAATTTTATTTTAAAATATAAATTAATTTAAAAACTGATTTTAATTTCCTTTAAAAAATTTCAACTATATGAAATTTCAAAAATGGATTATAAAATCAGTTTCTATTATTTAATTAAAGGCACATTCTATAAATTTTTATTACATCTTCTTTATTTAATGGTACATATGAAGTATCAAGTTTACCACCTTTGGTTGCTTTTTCAGCCATTTCTTCAAATTTATCATCATCTATCCCCAATTCTCTTAAATTTCCTGCTATCCCACAGTCTAAAAAAAATTTTTCTGTAGCATCTATCGATTTATTAGCCAGTTCAAATTTATCTTCAATTGGGTTAAAATGCCATACATTTATTGCATATTCACAAAATTTATCTACTGTATCATTATTTAATATATATCTCATCCATTTAGGAGTTATAATAGCAAGACCTACTCCGTGAGTTATATCATAATAAGCACTTAACTGATGTTCTATTGAATGACAACTCCAAGCTCCTTCTTTTCCTATTCCACAAAGGCCATTTAAAGCTGTCGTGCTAGCCCACATTAGATTTGCCCTAGCCTCATAATTTTCTGGTTCTTTCAAAGCTATAGGACAGTATTTTATACAAGCTTCTAATATTCCTTCAGAAAATCTATCCTGAATAAATGCTCCTTTTTCCCTTTTAAAATAATTTTCAAATATATGAGACATAATATCTGCTGTTCCCGCTGCTGTCTGAATAGCTGGTAGAGTATACATATAACTTGGATCTAGTATAGACGTCTTCGGTATCATATCCCAATGAGAAGTTCCTATTTTATCATTAGTATTCATATTAGAAATAACTGCATTTTTATTCATTTCTGAACCTGTGGCTGCCAATGTTAATATAGTTACTATAGGCAAGACTTTTTTTATTTTACTTGAATCTAAGACTATATCCCAAGCATCTCCTTCATAATGAACTCCAGCAGCTATAACTTTTGCACAGTCTATAACACTTCCTCCACCAGCCGCAAGAATAACATCTATCTTTTCTTTTTTACATATTTCAACACCACGTCTGACAGTTTCTATTCTGGGATTTGGTTCAACTCCATTTAATTCATATATATTTAAACCTTCTAAAAGATTATGAATTTTTTCGTATATTCCATTTGTTTTTATGCTTCCTCCGCCGTAAACAAGAAGAATATTTTTCCCATATATTTCCATTACTTTTCTTAAATTCTTTATTTCTCCTTTTCCAAAAAGTATTTCTGTATATGCATGAAATTTGAAATTATCCATTTTTATCCTCCTTTTTGTATGCTGTTATTATTTCACCTATATAAATTATGCTAAAATCATCTTTTGAGTACATTTTTTCAGATAATTCTTTATCTAAAAAAGAGTCTTTTTTTAATGGTTCTTTATATAAAACTTTACACGTTGCAATTAAATTTCCTTCTTTAAATACAGGTTTCCCATCAACATACTCTATATTGAATCCTACTTTAGATATTTTATCCTCGTCTCTTCCTGATACAGTTCCTAAATATCCTAATTCTTTTTTATACCCATCAAAAAAAGTAACCGTAAATTCATTGCTCGCCTGCAAAAATTCTGTTGTATATCTTTGAGGTCTTACAAATATAAAGATTACAGGCTTATTCCATAAATTCCCCACTGCACCCCAAGAGGCTGTAAGTGTATTTACTTTATTTTCCTTTTCAGACGCAATTAAAAACCATTCTTCTTTTATCTTTTTAATGTCCACTATTTCCGAAAATTCTTCAACTGTTATTTTTTTATAACTCATAAACTTCACTCCATTCTTTTTTATGTTATTTATCAAATGTTTTAATTAAATTAATAATTATTTTTTAATTTATCAGCAGGAAAAACTATTCCTATTTGATCCCTTGTTTCATCAATTATTTTCATTACTTTTAGTGATAAATCAAAACTATTTATAGGAGACTCTTTCTTTCCTTCTTTAAATAATTCTATAAAATGTTTTAACTCATAATACATTCCATTCTCTTTTCTTTTAATTGTTAAATCTATCTTATCACCATTATTTTTTCTGTCAATATAATATAGTTTATCCATTTCAGAAATATGTTCTATTAAAAATGCTCCACTTTCTCCCACTATTTCAGTTGGAAGATAAGAACTGTATACTTTAGAAAACATAACAATGGCATTTTTATCTTCGTATATCATATTTAAATTCCCATAGACATCTATTCCTTTCCCATTATCTAGTATTTTCCCTTGAGATTTTATTTCATTTGGAATACCAAAAAGAGAAATAATAAAAAATATTGGATAAACACCTATATCCATTAAAGCTCCATTTGAAAACTCTGGTCTAAAAGAATTTTTTATGTCTCCGTTTAAGTAATCCTCGTACGATGAAGAAAATTTACAATATCCTGAGAGTATTTGTCTTACTTTTCCTATTTTATATAAATTTTCTTTTAAAACATTATATGTTGGTATGAAAGTAGTTTTCATTGCTTCCATATATAATGTCTCATTTTCTTTAGCTATTTGTATAACTTTTTTTAATTCTATTGAATTAGATACAGCCGGTTTTTCACACAAAACAGCTTTTTTATTTTTTAAAAAAAGTATACTTTGCTCTGCGTGAAAGCAATTTGGAGAAGCTATATAAACTCCATCAATATCATCACTTTCTGCCATTTCTTCTAAATTTGTAAATATTTTTTTTATTTTATATTTTTTAGAAAATTCTTTTGCTCTTTCAGCAGTTCTTGAATAAACAGCAGCAATTTCAAAATCTTTTATTTGATTTCCTGCATCAATAAATTTATCTGTTATCCAGTTAGTTCCTATTATTCCAAATTTCATATAATTTTACCTCCAGATAATCTATATTCCAACTTGATTTTTTGCTATATCTAATATTTCCATAACAATAAGAGTTTTTTCATTATATTCATAAAATTTATCATAATTTTTTTCTTTATATATTTCTGAAAATTCTTCTAGTTCATAAAAAAGTCTAGGTTTATCTTCATTTAATAAATATTCTATTTCATCTCCTGAATTCTTTGCGAATAAAAAAGAATCATAAACATTAGCTGCACTTTTACTATGAATAAATCCTTTATCCCCTTGTATACTTATAGAAAGTGGTGCTTTGCAGTCTTTTGCCCCTATTAAAGAACATTTAAAATTAGAATACTCTAAAGTTAAAATGCCTGAAGTATCTATATCTCTTTCTATATTCCCTATATAATTTATACTTTCAGGTTTCCCAAATATCCCAACAACATAGTAAATATTATAAACATTTAAGTCCATTAAAGCACCTCCCGATTTTTTGGGATCAAATACAGGTGCAATATCTCCTTCTTTAAATTTATCATATCTACTCGAATATTGAGAATAATTCAAATGGACTATTTTTATATCTCCTAATTCAGATATCAATTCTTTTGTTTTTTTATAATTTGGAAAATATTGGTTTGAAATTGCTTCAAATATCATTATTTTATTTTCTTTGGCTGTTTTTATTAAATCCAATGCTTCCTTATAAGTAGATGTGAAAGGTTTTTCAAGTATTATATGCTTATTTTTTTCCATAGCTTTTTTAGCAAAGTCATAATGTAAATTATTAGGGACTGCTATATATACCACTTCTATATCATCATTTAATAAATCTTCATAATTAGTGTATATATTTTTTATTCCATATTCATTGGAAAGTTTTATCATTCTTTCTTTTCCATTTTCTGTAGCTGATATACATCTAATTTCAAAATCTTTTAAATACTTACTAGCTTCTAAAAAATCAGATACAATATTTCCTGATCCTACTATTCCTATTTTCACTAACAATCCCTTTCCTTTCTTTACTAGTATAATTTAACAATATTTTTTAAAATCATCTATAATTTTAGTATACCACATTTTTTATTTTTTTTATTAAAAATACATACCTATATTAGTTATCTAGGATTTTATATACTACAACTATATATCCTTATATTTTAATTTTTATTATTATTTTATCAATTTTTTATTATTTGACAAAAAAATGAAGTGTATAAAATTACATTCACTTCATTTTTTAATTTTTATATAGCAGAAATATTAAACGCCATAGATTCTAATACTTTTAATAAAGCATTTGTTGTATCTAGCGAAGTTAAACATACTATTCCTTGCTCACTAGCAGCTCTTCTTATTTTAAATCCATCATTAGTTGAACTTTTTTCTTTATTCGTTGTGTTTATTATTACATCCACTCTTGAGCCGTATACAGCATCTAAAACGCTATAACTACTTTCTCCTATTTTCCCTACAGTTTCTACTTTTAAACCTTTATTTTTAAAATAATCTGCTGTTCCCTCTGTAGCAAGTAAAGCATAACCTAGTTCAGAAAATCTTTCTGCTAATTCAACTGCCTCTTCTTTATCTTTACCTCCTATTGTAAACAGTATATTACCTTGATCTTTAACCCTTATTCCTGCTGAGATTAATCCTTTATAAAGAGCTTTCTCAAGATTTATATCACTCCCCATAACTTCTCCAGTAGACTTCATTTCAGGACCAAGTGTTGTGTCAACATCTTTCAATTTTTGAAAACTAAATACAGGAACTTTAGTATAAACTTTTTTACTTTCAGGGATAATTCCTGTTTTATAACCTTTATCCTTTAACTTTTCTCCTAATATTGCTTGCATTGCAAGATTAGCCATAGGAACTTCCGTTATTTTGCTTAAAAAAGGTACTGTTCTTGAACTTCTTGGATTAACTTCAAGTACAAATACTTCTCCACCACTTATAACATATTGAATATTCAAAAGTCCTATTATATTAAGCCCTTTAGCTAATTTTATAGTATAATCTATAAGTATTTCCTTTTGTTTTTCTGTTATACTCTGTGGTGGATAAACTGCTATGGAATCTCCAGAATGTACTCCAGCTCTTTCAATATGTTCCATTATACCTGGGATAACTATCGTTTCTCCATCACTTATAGCATCCACCTCTACTTCTTTTCCTATTAAATATCTATCTGTTAAAACAGGATGATCAGGAGATATTTTTACTGCATTTTCCATATAATGTTTTAATTCTTCTTCTCTATAAACTATTTCCATAGCACGTCCACCTAATACATAAGATGGTCTTACTAATACTGGATATCCTATTTCTGCTGCATTTTTTACTGCTGTTTTCGTATCAAAAGCCGTCTTACCTAATGGTTGAGGAATTTCAAGTTTATTTAAAAGAATTTCAAACTTATCTCTGTTTTCAGAATTGTCTATTTCTTCTAACGCTGTTCCTAATATTTTAACTCCATGTTTAACTAATTTTTCAGCTAAATTTATTGCTGTCTGCCCTCCAAATTGTACTACTACTCCCTCAGGTTTTTCAAGATCTATTATTTCCATAACTTCTTCTTCAGTTAATGGTTCAAAGTATAGCTTATCAGATATAGAAAAATCTGTGGATACAGTTTCAGGATTATTGTTTATTATAATAGCTTCGTATCCTGATTCTCTTATGGCCATTACAGCATGAACTGTAGCATAGTCAAACTCAACTCCTTGTCCTATTCTTATAGGCCCTGAACCTAGAACAATAACCTTTTTCTTTTCACTTACAATACTCTCATTTTCCTGTTCGTAAGTAGAATAGAAATAAGGCGTTTCCGATCTAAATTCAGCAGCACAAGTATCAACCATTTTAAATACAGGTTTTATATTGTTTTCTTGTCTCAATTTATATATTTCGTCTTCTATTGTATCCCATCTATGTGCTATTATTTTGTCAGAAAATCCATATTTTTTAGCAAATAGTAATAAATCTATATTTTTTTTATTATTTTTAAGTTCTTTCTCAATTTCTATTATATTTTGCATTTTATCTAAGAAGAACATATCTATTTTAGTCATATTATGAATTTGACTTGGAGATATTCCTCTTCTTAATGCTTCACCTATAAAGAAAAGTCTTTCGTCACCTGCTCTTGCTATTCTTCTTAAAATATATTCTATTTTAAAATCTTTTCCATTTGGTAGTCCTAAATGATGAACTCCGTATTCTAATGAACGAATCGCTTTCAATAAACTTTCTTCGTAAGTTCTTCCAATTGCCATAACTTCCCCTGTTGCTTTCATTTGAGTTCCTAGTAGTCTGTCTGCTTTCTCAAATTTATCAAAAGGAAATCTAGGTATTTTACTTACAACATAATCAAGAGAAGGTTCAAAACAAGCATATGAATTTTTAGTAACAGGATTTATTATTTCATCTAATGTTAGCCCTACAGCTATTTTTGCTGCTATTTTTGCTATAGGATATCCTGTTGCTTTTGAAGCAAGTGCTGATGATCTTGAAACTCTCGGATTTACTTCTATTATATAATAATTAAACGAAAGAGGATCAAGTGCTAGTTGAACGTTACACCCTCCTTCTATCTTCAATGCTCTAATTATTTTTAAAGAAACATCCCTTAACATATGATATTCTCTATCTGTTAATGTTTGAGAAGGTGCTACAACTATAGAATCTCCAGTATGTATACCAACAGGATCTATATTCTCCATATTACATACAACTATAGCTGTGTCATTACTGTCCCTCATTACTTCATACTCAATTTCTTTGTATCCTGCTATAGATTTTTCTAATAAACATTGTGTAACTGGTGAATAATGTAGCCCATTATTAACTATTTCAGTTAATTCTCTATCATCGTGACAAATCCCTCCTCCAGTTCCACCCATTGTAAAAGCTGGTCTTACTATTACTGGATATCCTATTTTAGATACAAATTTACGTGCTTCATCCAATGTGTGGATTATTTCAGATTCAGGAACTGGTTCTCCTAATTCATTCATCAAATTTCTAAATAATTCTCTATCTTCTGCTTGCTTTATAGAGTCTAATTTTGTCCCAAGTAATTCTAAATTACACTCATCTAATATCCCTGTTTCATGTAATTCCACTGCAAGATTTAATCCTATCTGTCCTCCAAGGGTTGGAAGTAATGCATCCGGTCTTTCTTTTCTTATTATTCTTGATAAAAATTCCACTGTTAGAGGTTCTATATATACTTTATCAGCTATTTCTTTGTCTGTCATTATTGTAGCAGGATTAGAGTTTACTAATATTACTTTATATCCTTCTTCTCTTAAAGATAAACAAGCTTGAGTTCCAGCATAATCAAATTCTGCTGCTTGTCCTATTATTATAGGCCCTGAACCAATTACTAATATTGTTTCTATATCTTTACGTTTAGGCATTATTATCTCCTTCATATTTTATTTTTTAAATATAAATTTTTTATTTCTATTTTTTGTTATTCATATTTTCAATAAATTGATCAAATAAATAATTTGAATCATGTGGACCTGGAGAAGCTTCTGGATGATACTGTCCTGAAAAAACAGGATATTTTTTATGTTTCAATCCTTCACAAGTTCCATCATTTACAGATATATGAGTTAAGTCCAAATCAGTATCACTAAGTGACTCTATATCAACAGCATAACCATGATTTTGTGAAGTTAAATCTACTTTTCCAGTAATTAAATTTTTTACTGGTTGATTTGCACCTCTGTGACCAAATTTTAGTTTATATGTTTTTGCTCCACTTGCAAGAGCTATTAATTGATGACCCATACATATTCCAAATATCGGAATTTTTCCAATTAAATTTTTAATTGTATCTATTGTTTCTGGAACATCTGTTGGATCTCCAGGTCCATTACTTATCATTATACCATCTGGATTTTGTCTCAATATTTCTTTACATGATGTGTCATAAGGCACAATAACAATATCGCAATCCCTAGAATTCAATTCTCTTAAAATACCAGATTTCATTCCTAAATCTATTAAAACTACTCTTTTTTTCCGACCAGGTGAAACAAATGCTTTTTTAGTAGACACTTGTTCTATTTGATTTGTGGGTAACGTGCTTTCTTTTAATTTTTGAAGAACTTTTTCAGGATTTTTATCTATGTTTACTATTATTCCTTTAATTGTTCCATAATCTCTTATTTTTTTTGTCAAACTTCTTGTATCAATTCCAGAAATACCAGGAATATCAAGTTCTTTTAATACTTCATCCAATGCAAATTGGCTTCTAAAATTAGAGGGTTTCTTACATATTTCACGAGTTATAATACCTTTTATACTAGGATTGATTGTTTCGTAATCATCTCTATTTATTCCATAATTTCCTATTAAAGGGTAAGTAAATGTTATAATTTGTCCGTTATATGATGGATCAGATATGGTTTCTTGGTAGCCTGTCATAGCTGTATTAAATACAACTTCTCCAGGTATTTCAGAATCGGATCCAAATCCGTATCCTTTATATACACTTCCATCTTCTAAAATTAACTGTTTATCAAATGAATACATGTTTTCCTCCTTATTTTTTTATTTAATCTCTTTGTTATACTTTATTATATTTTTTACTATATCATAATATTATAGTCTTTTTTTTTTAAATAATAAAATATTTTAATTTTATGTTATCATCTATTTTTTTAATAAATAAAATGTTTAATTTTTATATTTCATAAGATTTTTTTAAAAAAAAATGGTATAATTATTTTATACTTAAAATAAGAAAGGAGCAATTTAATGGAAAAAACCAAAAAAAAGGAATATTTAGTTATTATAGTACTTCCACTCGTTATGCTATTATATTCTATTTTTTCTATGCCAGTACCAGAAATATTTAATAATTTACTTAAAATTTTTCATTCTAACGATATTTTACTAACAGATTATTTTTTTATTGCAGGACATGAAACAGCTATATTTAACGCTTCTGTTATAACTTTAATAAATATATTTATTATTTATAAAATGGACATGAAAATAAACGGACTTATTATTTCTGGGATATACTTAATGTTTGGATTCTCTTTCATAGGAAAAAATTTATTAAACATTATCCCTTTTTATTTAGGAGTATTTTTATATTCTAAATATACCAATAAAACATTTAAATCAACAATTATCATTACAATGTTTTCTACAGCACTTTCCCCTTTTGTAAGTTCCACAGCTAATTATTTTAATTTTACAATATTTGGAATTTTTATAGCTTTTATAGTAGGGGTTATTTTGGGATTCATAGTTCCACCTGTAGCATCTCATACAGTGCAATTTCACGGTGGTTACAGTCTTTATAATACAGGATTAGCTGTAGGGCTTATCGCCATTGTCTTTTATTCAGTCATTAAAGCTAGTGGTATTTCATTAAATTCAAATAACGATTTTGTAGATACTTTAAATTATCCAATTATAGCACTTCTATGTGGATGTTATCTATTTTTTATAATTTATGGATATGTAAAAAATGGTTATTCTTTTAAAGGTTATGGAAATTTGATTAAATATTCTGGAAGACTTGTTAGTGATTATACTGTTACAGATGGTTTTCCAATTGTTATGATAAATATGGGTATTTTAGGATTTTTATGCTTAATATTCATATTCTTGTTTTTCCCTATGATAAATGGTCCTGTTCTAGCTGGAATGTTTACAGTTATTGCTTTTTCAGGATTTGGTAAACATATTAAAAATGCTTTACCTGTTATGATAGGTGCAACTGCTGGATATTACTTTTTTCATTCAAAAGCTTCTCCACCATCTTTTGCTATTACAGTATTTTTTTCTACTACTTTATCACCCATTAGCGGAAAGTTTGGAGCTTTATCAGGAATATTAGGTGGTTTTTTAATTTTATGTTTAGTTTCTAACATAGGTCCTGCCCATGGTGGACTTAATTTATATAATACAGGCCTTGCAGGAGGTATCGTTGCAAGTATTTTTGTGCCTTTATTACAATTATTTCAAAAGGAGAATAAATAAATGAAAGAAAATTTGAAAAAAGCAAAAATGATTTCAAAAATTACTGGACAAGTTACAGAATATTATTTGGAAAACGGAGTAAAAAATTTTCAAATAAAAATTGATAAAAATGATGAAGAGTATATTATATATGCCTTTGGTTATGCTGATCTTACCATTGAAAAAATAGAGAAAATGAAAAAATCTATGTCTATACATCGTGATGCAGAATATGATGAATACTGGGAATTAATGGGTGAAGGAGAGGACACTGAGAGTTTAATTTTAGTTGCTAGGATATGTGATTCTGTAAGTATTAACTATGAAGATAGTATACTTGAGTTAACTTTGAAGAAAAAATTCATTTAACTCTTTAAAATATATGTTTAAATGACATTCTTCTGAATAGATTTTAAAATAAATGTAAAATAAAATCTTATGTAAATAAAGTTGTTGACAAAATTTATTTTTTTTTATATAATGTATTTGATAAAATTGTAATAATTACAAATTAATAATTAAAATAAAAACTAGGAGGATTTAAAAATGTCATTAATCGGAAAAAAATTAGAAGATTTTACAGTAAATGCTTATCACAATGAAGAATTCAAGGAGTTAAACTTTGAGAAAGATATGTTGGGAAAATGGAATATATTTGTATTTTACCCAGCAGATTTTACCTTTGTTTGTCCTACTGAATTAGAAGACTTAGAAGATCAACATGAAGAATTAAAAAAATTAAGTTTTAACGTTTATTCAGTAAGTACTGATACACATTTTACACATAAAGCATGGCACGATCATTCTGAAGCAATAAGTAAAGTTACTTATGCTATGATAGGAGATCCTAAAAAAGAATTAACTACAATGTTTGATGTATTAGAAGATGAATCTGGATTAGCTTTAAGAGGAACTTTCATTGTAGATCCTGATGGAAAAATTGTTGCTTATGAAGTAAATATAGGTGGAATAGGAAGAGATGCTTCTGAACTAGTAAGAAGAGCTAAAGCTACTAAATTTGTTTATGACAATCCTGGATTAGTATGTCCTGCAAAATGGAAAGAAGGAGAAGCTACTTTGAAACCTGGATTAGACTTAGTAGGAAAAATATAATAAATAAAAAGGAGTTAAATATGGGATTATTAGATGAAAATATAGTTGAACAGTTAAAAGCATACTTTGATAAAATAGAAACACCAATAGAAATTATTGCTTTCTTAAATGATAGTAATAAATCAAAAGAATTAAAAGGATTTTTAGAAGAAGTTGATGCTATAACATCAAAAGTTAATGTTGTTAAAAAAGTATTTGGTGAGGATGATATTTTAGAAAAAAAACTTGAAATTACTAGACCTATTTCATTTACTTTAACAAAAAGTGGAGAAAAAACAGGAATTAACTTTTTTGGAATACCTGGTGGACACGAATTCAACAGCTTTATCCTAGCAATTTTAGGACTTTCTGGATTAGGAAAAAAACTTGAAGGAGAACAGTTAGAAAAAGTTCAAGCTATAAATAAATCTTTAAATATTGAAACATTTGTTTCATTATCTTGTACAAAGTGTCCTGAAGTTATACAAGGATTAAATATAATTTCAATGGCTAATAACAACATTACTTCTTCATTTGTTGACGGTGGAATTTATCCTGAAGAAGTAAAAGAAAAAAATATTCAAGGTGTTCCTGTTATATTTATAAACGGACAAAAAGCATCTGCTGGAGAAAAAACTATAGAAGAATTGATTAGTTTAATTGCAAGTGCTTAATGCTTATTAATAATAAATATTTTACTAAAAAAACCATTTCAAAAATTGAAATGGTTTTTTTTATATAAAATTATAAAGCTAGATAGATAATTTATTTTTTATTTTACTGTAGTCGAATTATTTGTATTAGTTTCTTGAAAATTTATCATATTTTTTCCTCTATTTCCTCTTTCCAATATTTCTAAAACTATTTGTGATTCCCCATTAGTCAATTTTTTCCCATTTTTAATCTTATTTTTGATTCCATCCATCTTTTCTGGGTCTGGTTTCTTAAAATCATTTAAATTTTTTCTATTATTTTTATCTCCATCTATTGTATTTCTATTTCTTCTATGTCCACCTTTATTTTCCATCATATCTGCTGCTTCAGCCATTTCAGATTTTGTTGCTGTTCCATTTTTTAATTTATTTTTTAATTCTTCCATTCTTTGTGAGTTAAATTTTGGAACATCACTTGACATAGTATGAGTGTTTGGTACTTTAGTCGAATTATTATTAATATTACTTGCTGCAAATACTGTTAAAGATGTTAATAATATTAAACCTACAACTATGTTCTTTTTATTTTTCATTTTATTTCCTCCTAATTTCATATTATTATTTTACTATGAGCTCTTACTCATTCTCAAAGTTATAATATCAATTATTTTTGTCAAATTTGTGTCTATTTACTTTATAATTAATTTGAAAATTTTATTTTTATTGAATTTGTGATAAAATATATAAAATGTTATGGATTTTAAAAATAGGGGGAATATAATTATGTGTAACATACTTATTGCTGATGATAACAAACAAATTGCTGCTATTTTATCAGAGTATGCTAAAAAAAATGGATTCAAATCTTCTATTTCTTATGATGGAGAGGAAGCTTTAAATGCTGTAAAAAATAACGACTTTGATATTATTTTACTTGATGTTATGATGCCTAAAAAAGACGGATTTGAAGTTTGCAAAGAAATAAGAAAATTTTCTAATGTTCCTATTATTATGATTACTGCCAAAGGTGAGGATTATGAAAAGATAATGGGGCTTGACATTGGAGCAGACGATTATATTGTAAAACCATTTTCACCTGGTGAAGTAATTGCAAGAGTTAGAGCTATTTTAAGAAGAGTAATTCCCTTAGAGAGTAACAATGAAAATTCTTCTTCTAAAGTTTTTATTTTTGATAATCTTAATATTAATTTAAATAATTTTACTGTTACTATTGACACACAATTTGTATCTCTCACAAAAAAAGAAATTGAACTTTTATGGACTATAGCAAGTAATCCTAAAAAAGTATTTACTAGAGATGATTTATTAGACTCTATTTGGGGTTTTGATTATTTTGGAGATAGTCGTACGGTAGATTCTCATATAAAAAGGCTTCGTGCAAAATTAGATCATTATCCTCATGAAAAATGGAATATCAAGACTATCTGGGGAGTTGGGTACAAGTTTGAATCTAATGAATAGAAAGGAAAAAATGATTTTATTTAGAAAATGGAATATAAAAACAAAAATTTTTTATAAATTAATATTTTATTTTGTAATTTCTCTATTACTTTTTTCTATTGTTGTTGGTGGTGTTTTTTCATCAATGTTTATAAAAAACACTGTTAATTTGACCAAAAAAAATCTAGAAATAAGAGCATTAAAAATATCTAGTATACTTTCTAGTGAGCCAGCAAATAGAATTGAAAAAATGAAAGAAAATTTTAAAGAACAAAATAAAAATAAAATTCATTCAATCAGAAATTCGTCAAATCATATTAATGAACGTAGACGAAATATGCGTTTGATAGAAGATATAGCTATGGCTGAGGTATGGTATGTAGATGCTAAAACTGGTGAAATTACACAAGGAAGATTTAATAGCAATACTCCTTCATCTTATTTAAAACTACCTCCAAATGCAGAAAATGTTATTGATGTTGCTTTAAAAGGGAAAATTAATACAAGCGAAAATTTTAGTCAATTTTTAACTAATAGATCAATTACAATAGCAGCTCCAATTTTTGATCCTATTAATAAATCTTCAATTACAGGCGTTGTACTACTTCACTCCCCTATTTCTGATTTATCAGAGGCTCAAACAATGGGAATATACACTATTATTTTTAGTATAATAATTGCTTTAATTCTTGCCATTATTAGTTCTATTATATTATCTCTAAGTTTTTCAAAACCTTTAAACAAGATAAAAAGCACAGCTCTTTTATTATCCGATGGTGACTATACTGCAAAAACTAAAGTAAATCAAAGTGACGAAATTGGTGAATTAGCTAAAACTATAGACGAATTATCAGAACGATTATTTATAAGCTCAAAAGAAAGTGAAAGATTTGAAAAAATGAGAAACGATTTTATAACTAATATATCTCATGAACTAAGAACTCCTATAACAGTTATTAGAGGTTCAATTGAAGCTATTTGTGATGGTATTATAACAGATGAAACTATGGTTAATGAATTTCATCAACAAATTTTATCTGACAGTATTCACTTACAAAATTTGGTTAATGATTTAATAGATTTAAATAAATTACAAAATTTTGATTTTCCTATAAAAAAATCAGAAATTAATTTATATGATAGTATTAATGATTCTATTAGAAGTATGAGGCAATTAGCAAATAAAAAAAATATTGCTATTAACTATCTATCCTCAGATTCCAATGAATTATTATTTAATGGAGATTATCAACGTATTCGACAAATGATTATTATAATTCTTGATAATGCTATAAAATTTTCTCCTAATGACAAAAATATAACTATAACTTCAGAAAATAACGAAAATTATTATAATTTAGAAATATCCGACCAAGGAAAAGGTATCTCAGTAGAAAATACTGAAAAAATATTTGATAGATTCTATAAATCTCAAAACGATAACAATGACGGTATGGGATTGGGACTTTCTATAGCAAAACAAATTGCTATTAGACATAATATAAATTTATCCGTCAAAAGTGAAGTTGATATTGGAACAACTTTTTCTCTTAAATTCCCAAAAAATTAATTTATGTATATTAAATAAATCTACTAAAGTAGGAGGAATAACCTCCTACTTTTTAATATATTTTATTATTTTCTTTTTTGAGTAAATTTTACAACTTTTTGATGTGCTTTTAATTTTTTTATTGCCCAGTCATAATGACTAGAGGTTGCACTAATAAAATAAGATCCTAGAGTGTTATTGCTTATCCAATTGAAAAAACCTTTAGAAAATAATTCGTCCTCTGTAAATATTTCCAATAAACTTAATACATCATAATGAGAGCTATTTAGCAATTCTTGTGCTTCTTCTAATTTTGTATTTTCATGCTTTTTACAAAACATAACATTCATCTCACTGTATGTTCTCCAATTATATGGCGCTGGAATAAAAGATATTTTTTCATTCTTTTGATTAAAATTAACCCAATTAAGTAACAACTGATGCCATTCATATAAATGAATAAGCACATCTTTAAGATTTTTATCTCTTTTCCAATGAGACTCTTTATTCTTGTTATCTTTTGAAAAATCAAAAGATAACGATGCTCCATCTTCTATCAAATTAAAAATAATTAAATTCAATTTATCATAATTTTCTTTTGCTAAATTTATTAATTTTAATTTTGTAGTCGGTCTACTCATATTTTTTCTCCTATTTTGATATAAATAATAATTTTACAACTTTTTTAAATATAATTATTTCAATAAAAATGAAAAGTCTAATAATATTTCTTATTTTATTCCAATATAAATATTTATCTCCATATTATTGTTATCATTTCCTTGTATGTACTCTTCAAAATCATAAGAAAATAATCTATCTAAATCATTTCCAAAACTACCCCAAAATTCATTCCAAAACTTTGTAACTTCAATATTAGGATTGCCATAAATTGTAAATTTTGCATATTTTCCACTAGGTATAATTATTCTAGTAAGATTATTTGAAATGTAAGTGTTTTTATTTTCTACTTCGCAACCAATCAAATTATTATATTCTAATTCATTTTCATTACTATAATTGTAATAAACTGATACAGTATTTTTATTAATTCTATCTCTAATATTTTTAATTTCTCCTATTCCATCTTCATTACAAAAATTTTTCCATAAGTTTTTTATTTTTTCAATAGTTGTATTGTCATTTTTCATCCTTTCTGATAATCCAACAATTATTTTTTCATCAATTTCTACTATTTTATATTCCATTTTTTTCATTCCTTTCATTATATTTTTTATAAGCTTTTTCAAAACCTTTTGTATAAATATCATAGAACAACCTTATTTTTTCTTCAGGGATATCACCCAAAGCCTTCATTATATTCATAGCAAAATGAATTTCTCCTGTCCCTGTAGAAGTTACTATTTTTTTATCTATAATAGAATTTATATCTGTTTTTATACAATTTTCATGATTTTTATAATTTTTATTATTTTTTATTTCATTTAAATCATTTACTGTATGTTTACAATCATTTAAAAGACCATTTATAGCTAAATATCTTGAAGCATCACAAATAGAACCTACTACTTTTTTATTTTCTTTAAATTTTTTTACTATATTAATTATTTTATTATTTGCTTCATTATCTAAATTATTCCATGAATCTTTAGCTCCTATTAATACAATACCTGATGCATTATCATCAATATCATCAATCGTAATATCAGGTAAAACTTTTAAATTACCAATAGAAGTTTTTGTTTTTTTATCAACTGACGCATATTTTATAGAATAATTTAATGTAAATTCTTTACTATTTAATGCTAAAGAAACAAATGATACTTCCCAATCAGCAAATTTATCTAAAATAATAATTATCACTTCTTTCATTTTATCCATTCCTTTCATTATATTAGACTTTTATTATTATCTTATAATTATTATAATACAAAAAATATGACAACAGTGTGTCATATTTTATATTTATTTTTCATATTTGTATTTTATTTTAACAATTTTTTCTAATATAATATTTTTTATTCTTTCGGGTTCTAAAATTCTTAAATGTTCTCCATAAGATAATAAATAACCATAAAGCCAATCATTTTCATAGTTTTCCATCAAAACTTCAAAATCTCCATTTTCCTTTTTTATTATATTTTCTTCACAGAACTCATCATAAACTCTGTATGCTTGTGATTTATCTATTTCTACTTTTATTTTAACTCCATTTAATTTATCATTTTTATTATTTATGTTAAATTCTTCTATTGATCTTTCAAAATTTCTTTCAGTCAAAACAAGTTCTTTTATCCTATTTATTTTAAACTGTCTTATATCTTTTTTTGTATGACAATAAGCAAAAAGATACCATGCCTTTTCTTTAAACCATATCTTTAAAGGTTCTACTATTCTATCATCTTTTTCACCTTTTGTATTATAATACCTAAAATTTATTATTCTTTTATCCAATATAGCTTCTTTTATATTTTCAAACAGAGTATTATCATTATCTCCATATTTTGAAAATTCAACTTCTATCCATTTATTAGTAGATTTTCTATTAAATATGGAATTTAATTTTGATAGTATTTTATTATTATCAGGGTAGTTTAAAGCTTTTAGACTTTGAAGTGCGTATAATATTTCATTCTGATCTTTATCACTTATTAATGCTCTATCCATAACATAATCTTCCATCAGCCTTATTCCACCATTTTTCCCTCTTTCAGAATAAATAGGAATTCCTGCAAACATTAAAGCTTCTATATCTCTATAAACTGTTCTTACAGATATTTCAAAATGTTTTGCTAATTTTTTTGCCGTGACATCTTTTTCATTAAGAAGAATCTGAACTATTTCAAATAATCTTGCCATTTGCATACTCATCAAATCACATCCATAAATTTTAATATTTAGTATTGTATCTTTTTATTTTCTAAATCTAATCATTTTATCTTGAATAATCATTAACTTATTAATATTTTACATTTAAACTTTATAATAATATATAAAAATAGTTATTTCATAACCTTATCTATAACTCCTCCACCAAGACACTCTTCTCCGTCATATGCAACTACTATTTGACCAAGTGTTACTGCTTTTTGTGGTTCATAAAAAATCACTTCATATTCATTTATATTTATCTTGTTTATAACTGCTTTTGAGTCTGACTGTCTATATCTAAATTTTACTGTACATTTCAAAGGAAACTTAATTTCATCAGGATTTATAAAATTAAAATCTTTGGCAATTAATCCTTTAGAATAGAGTACTGAGTTATCTCCTTGAGTCACTACAAGTTCATTTGTTTCAAGGTTTTTATCTACAACAAACCATGGTTCACCTGTCCCATTTTTAGTATTTCCTATTCCTATTCCTTTTCTCTGTCCTATTGTGTAGTACATAAGACCATTATGCTTTCCTAAAATAGATCCATTAGTGTCTACTATATTTCCTCCTTTTGCAGGCAAATACTTAGATAAAAATTCGTTAAAATCTCTTTCCCCTATAAAACATATACCTGTGCTATCTTTTTTATGTGCCGTATATAAATTATTTTTTTCAGCAATTTCTCTTATTTGAGGTTTTGTATATTCTCCTATAGGAAATAACACTTTTTCTAGTTGTTTTTGTGTTAACTGGCATAAAAAATAAGTTTGATCTTTATTGTCGTCAATACCACGTAGCATTTTGGATTTTATTTCTCCATTTTCATCTTTTTCATGTATTATTCTTGCATAATGCCCTGTTGCTACGTAATCTGCACCTATTTTAAAAGCATAATCTAAAAATGCTTTAAATTTTATTTCCTTATTACACATAACATCTGGATTAGGTGTTCTACCTTTTTTATATTCATCTAAAAAATATGTGAACACTTTATCCCAATATTCTTTTACAAAATTAACAGAGTAATAGTGTATTTCTAATTGTTCAGCTACAGCAATGACATCCTTATAATCTTCTTCAGCCACGCATACACCACTTTCGTCTTTTTCTTCCCAGTTCTTCATGAAAATTCCTATTACTTCATATCCTTGTTCTTTTAAAAGTATTGCTGCCACAGATGAGTCAACCCCTCCTGACATACCCAATACTACTTTTTTATTTTTTATTTTGTTCTCCATTGTTTTCTCCTTTGTTTCTTTTAATACACATTTTTAATATAAATATGTTGACAAATTCAAATATTAAATATAAAATACTATTAGATGTGAAATTAAGAGGTTTAAAATGAATAAAGTTATTATTAAAAAAAATAATGTTATTAAAAAAAGTGCTAAATTATTTTATTATAACGGATATAAAAATACAAGTTTATCTGATATCTTAACGTCTTGTAATATTCCAAAAGGATCTTTTTACTATTATTTTAAAGGTGGAAAAGAAGAACTCTTATTGGAAGTAATCAAATATCACACAGAAAATTTAATAAATTTTTTCAATTATACAGTGGATGATCTGTCAATTTTCAAATTGAAAACTTTCTTTTTTCAATACTTTAATAATATTGAAAATAATAAATTTAATGGTGGAAGTCCTCTTGGAAATATTGCTATAGAACTTTCTGATATTAATGATACTGTCCGTTTAGAGCTTTCAAAATCTTATAGAAAAATCGAACTAAGATTTTCTTTTTTTCTGACAACATTAAAAAATAATTACAAAGAAAAATATCAGCATGTTGAACCTGAAATGTACGCAAGGATATTGGTTTCCCTTTTAGAAGGAACTATGTTAAAACTTAAAATTGAAAAAAGTGAAGATTCTATAACAGATTTTTTATCATTTTATGATAAAATTTTCAAATCATCTACTAAATATTTAGGATAAAACGAGGATATAAAAATCCTCGTTTTTAATTTACTAATCTTTATTATTGGTACTATATTCTTTTTTTTCAATAGATATTATGTTACCGTCTTCGGATACTTCTAGTAAGTAATAATTTTCTTCACTATACAGTACAACTTTCCAATCTCTATACCCTTTTTTATATATTCCCACATTTTTTTTAAGAATAATATCATTATAATTATTCTCTACTTTTTCTATACTTTTTTGAATTATTTCACTTCTTGATAAAACTTCCGAATCTGGAATGATTCTTTTTCCAACTGATGAGCAACTTAAAACAAATATAAACAAAATTATAATTACACTTTTAAAAATAAAAACTTTTTTTAATTTATCCATTAGTTTGACGCAACTTCTATATCAATATCAAAATGAATTTTTTTCTTTTCTTCATCTAAATATGATATTTTAATGTATTTCAGTGTCGCTCTTGGGTTTTCTGTTAAAACTTTATTTATATTCTCATTTATTTCATCAATTTTTTCAAAATGTTTAACCAAATCAGAAGTTTCAAACCCCTTTAATTGTAGATAATTAAACATATTAAACATAATTTATCTCCTTCAGAATCAAATTTAAAAATTTAATCTTTCTTATATGATTATAACATTTTTAATTTTATTATACAAATATTTTAAAATTATATATTTTGACTATTTTTTTCCAATAATTTGTAAATTTTTTCTACTATTTTTTCATATGATAATTCTGTTCTAAATCCAGCAGCTTTTATATGACCACCGCCGTTAAATGCAGCAGCCATTTCATTTACATTATATTTATCGTTACATCTGAAACTTCCTTTACTAATTCCTTCTTTTTCTTCTCTTATTAATAGAGATAAGTCTACTCCAGATATTCTTAAAAGCATTTCAGATATACCATCTGTATCGTCTTTATCTATTTGCATCTCTTTCATTTTTTCATAAGTTAAATAATAATAAATAAAATTATATCTATTATCAATTATTTTATTTTTAAAGACTTCTCCTATTAAATTTGCTTTTTTCATACTAATTTCAAATATAATATTAGAAATTTTATAACTATCGACACCTGTTTTTATAATTTCTGAACATAGTTTGAACGTTTCTGGTGTTACATTATCATGTCTAAAATTCCCTGTATCATTTACTATTCCTAAATACATAAATTCTGCTATTTTTTTAGTTAATTCTATTTCAAATAATTTTATAAATTTATATATAAGTTCTGAAGTTGAGCACACATCTTCAATATAATTAAAATCTCCGTGCTCTGTATTACTAATATGATGATCTATGTTTATTGACTTTTTACATTTTTCTTTTATTTTAACAGAACTACCATATCTTTCGATATTTGCACAATCCAAACTTATAAATAAATCAAATTTTTTATTTAAAATTTCATCATCATATTCTTTAATTAATGAAGACTCTTCAAAATTACTCATATACTTAGGTTGTTTATCATCTATCACTATATCTAAATTTATAAATTGCGTTTCATCTTTTATATGTTTTTTGTTATACTCATTTATCATGAAGTAAAAAGCCAATACAGATCCTAATGCATCTCCATCTGGATTCACATGGGAAGTAAGTAGTATATTTTTTGATTTTTTGATTTCATCAACAATTTTTTTTAGTGTTACATTTCCTTTATATTTCTCATTATACATATTCTATTTTCCTGCCGTTCTTATTAAATATCCCCCACCAAATTTATTTTTTACCTGTGTTTCTAGCTCATTCAATCTTTTTGGATCATCTGTTGAACTAGATATTATTCTGTACATTGTCTTCCCAGATGTTCCTTTTACTGATTGAATAGAAAAATTACCTCCTAATTTATTAAGAGCTCTTTTTGCCGTATCTTCTGTTTGGAATGTAGCAACTTGTATATATTTTCTTACTGATTTTTTTGAGGTTGTTTCTGTTTTTACTATCTCTTCTTTTTTATTAGTTTCTAACTTTTCTTTTTCCTTTAAATCAATATTTGAATTTTCATTTATTTTTTTTGTTTCCTCAATATTTTCTTTTTCAACTTTTTGAGGCTCTATTTCTTCTTTTTTTGTATCCTCGTTAGTCGGTACTTTTTCTGCATTTTCTATTGTTCCTGAAGATTCAACTAACTTTTTCTTCACTTCATCTGAATTTACGAAATCTTCTTTTCTTATTTCTAAAGTTTTAATAACAGATTCTGTTTTTTCTTTTTTTCTTTTAACATAATCTTTAACTTCTATAAAAGAATAACTTAAAAAAGCTATTATTAAAAATAATCTCATTATTTTATAAGGATTTAAACGATAACTCATACTCTTCCCTTTCATCTAACTTTTATGATAGTATTTCTTTTAAAATTTCTTTTGAATTATTTGCTGCTAATTTAACAAATTCGTTGTATTCAATAGTTGATTCATCTGTTATGGAATCTGAAATAGATCTTATTATTAAAAACTTTTTATTTAATTTATAGCAAACTTGGGCAACTGCACCGCTTTCCATATCAACACAAAGAGCTTCAAATTCTAATCCTAATTTTATTTTATCATCTTTTTTATTTATAAATTGATCTCCTGTAATAACTCTTCCATAAAATAATTTCAAATTTTTATTTTTTATTTTTTTAGATTTTTCAATTAAATCAATATCAGATTTAAATGACCACACTGAAACCTGTGGTATTTGACCTTTTTTATATCCAAATTCTGTAGCATCTACATCGTGTTGAACAATATCTGTTCCTATAACCACATCTCCAATTTTCATTCTTTCATCTAATGAGCCAGCTACTCCTGAAAAAATAACTTTTTCTACACTATATCTTTCTATTAAAATAGTTGCTGTTATCGCTGCATTCACCTTTCCAATTCCAGATTGAACAAATACAATATCTTTTCCCATAAACTTACCAATATAAAACGTCATTCCTAAAGTTATCTCTTTTTTTATTTCAGACATTTCACTTATTATTGCTTCGACTTCTTCATTTATTGCACCAATAACTCCTAACATAATATCTCCTTTTTATTTAAATTAATTTCCGCTATTTATTGTTATATAAGTATCGTTAATTTTGCAATATTTAACGTCTCCTTCATGAAGTATAGCTGTAAAATCCCATTTATCATTTTTTTCTAATATCCCTATTGTATCTGTCGCATCACCCATTTTAACTCCTTTTTTATTAAAACAAGGAATTGCTATAGTTAAATTTTCCTTTGTTGCTCCATTATGAGTTAATTTACCTGTAACTGTGGTCATATTATCTTCTACTAATACTTCTACATCTGAAAAATTATATTTTACATTTTTTGCTTTTATTTCTCCATTTTTATTTCCTATTAATCCACCAATTACTTTTCCTCCTGTGCTTATTGTTCCTCCTACTAATCCCATTGTCCCTCCAACTATACTACATGATGACAATAAAACGACCATTCCTAATACTAAAACTACTTTTTTCATATATCAATCCTCTCTTTAACTTCTCCTTCATAAAACTCACTATCATATTATAATAGAAAATTTCATTTAAGTAAATAGTTTTATATAATTTATAATGATAAATTACAAATTATATTATTCAAAAACTTTCTTTATTAATTACATATAGAACTATATTTATTTTTCTATATAAGCCCATCTAAAATCTGCTATCCCAGTAATAGGTCTTCTTATTATTCCCTTTATCTTAGGATCTTTGTAGTGATTCTCCACTGAATAATATAATGGTGCAATTACTAACTCATCTATTAATATCATTTCAGCTTCATTTATTATTTTATCTCTATTTACGTCATTATACATTTTTGATATTTTATCTACTAATTCATTATACTTTATTTGTGACCATGTATTTTCATTTTTTTTATTTCTCCATCTTTCTAAATAAGAAATTGAATCATCGTATTTTGGAGACCATGTATTTAAAACTACATCGTAATCATCAGTTCTTGTTTTATTTAGCCTTTCTTTAAAAGGAACTGTTAATATATTTGTTTCTAATCCTAATTTTGTTCTTAATTCCTCTTGAATAAATTGCATTTCTAATATTTCAGGATCAGAATTACCAGATAATAAATTTAACTCTAGTTTATCCACACCTAATTCTTTAAGAGCTTCTAAATATAATTTTTTTGCTTTTATAATATCTTTATCATTAAAGTATTCTTTATCTGGATATCTATCTCTATATTTCCCATTATAACCACTTATTATATTACTTATAACAGATTTAGCATAAATAGAACCATCTTTTTTTATTTCATTCACATACTTTTCTCTATCTATAGCAATAGATATTGCATTTCTTAGTTTTTTATTTTTCAAATATTTATTTTCCAAATTATATTCTAAATACCATATTCTTCCATTAGAAAAAGTATCTAAAACTTTTTCTTTCTTATAATCATCAAGGTTATAACTTTCCACTCTTGACATATCTATTTCTCTATTTTTAATTAAATTATCTACTACTCTAAAATCTTTAGACACTACATATTTTATTTTTGGTATTTTTATATTATTTTTATCCCAATAATATTCATTTTTCACCAATTCTATTTCATCTTCACCTAATTTTATTATTTTATAAGGTCCATTAAATAAAAAATCTTCCAACTTAACTGCGTACTTATCTTCCCTTGACTTATAAAATTCTTCTTTTAAAGGAACAGATATTGGTAAAGTTAAAATATATTTAAAATAAGCTGTAGGATATTCTAACTCAATTTCTAGAGTTTTGTCATCTATTGCTTTAATTCCAAGATCATCAGAAGTTACTTTTCCATTATAATAATTTTCGGCATTTTTTATAGGAAACAACATTTCTGAAAATTGTGCTGCAACCTTAGGATCTAAAACTCTTTTAAAAGCAAAAACAAAATCTTTCGCGCTTATTTTACTTCCATCACTCCACTTAGCACTCTCTCTAATTTTAAAAACTAATTTATTACCATTTTCTGTAAAACTTTCTGCAACACCTCCAATATACTTTCCATCTTTATCTAATGTAAGTAGACCTTCATATATTGTAGAATCTACTTGAACCGATATCATTTCAGTAAATAAATGTGGATCTAACGTGTTAAAATCACTCCCTAAATTAAATACTACTTCTTCTTCTTTTTTATTATTTTTAAATTTTTCTATTTTAAAAATTCCTATTACTGAAATAGTAATTAATATTATTAGTATTAAAATTTTATTTTTTTTCACTTTTTTCTCCTCTATGGTATTATATTTTTATTTACAACAGAAATATAATACCATAATTTTATGTAAAATTTAATTTTTTTTTATATTATTTTTTAATAAAAAACTCCACTAATAATAATATAATTCATAAAATTATTTTTTTGGAGTTATCTTTTTATTCATATATGTTTTTTTATTTCTTCTACTTTATTCAATCTTTCCCAAGGTAAATCTATATCTGTTCTTCCTATATGACCAAACGCAGCTAAATCTTGATATTTAAATTTAGGAGTTCTTAATTCTAAAGCTTTTTCAATTCCTTTAGGTGTAAGATCAAATATTTTCCCTATTACTCCTGATATTTTACTTTCATCAACTTTTCCAGTTTTAAATGTTTCAACTCTTATAGAAATCGGCTCCACTACTCCTATTGCATAAGACAATTGAACTTCGCATTTTGTTGCTATTCCAGATGCAACTATATTTTTAGCTATCCATCTAGCTGCGTAAGCTGCTGATCTATCTACTTTTGATGGATCTTTACCAGAAAATGCTCCTCCACCGTGTCTAAAATAACCACCATAAGTATCTATTATTATTTTTCTACCAGTAAGTCCTGAATCTCCATGAGGACCTCCTATTACAAACCTTCCAGTAGGATTTATATGATATTTTTTAACCTTATTATAATCTAAACCATATTGTTCTAATACAGGTTTTACAACAAATTCTTTTAACTCACTTTTTATTTGGTCATTTGTTGTTTCTTCATTATGTTGAACAGAAATAACTATAGTATCCACATATTCTACTGTGCTACCTGTTTCATCATAAGCTAATGTAACTTGAGCTTTTGCATCAGGTCTAGCCCAAGATAATGTATTGTTTCTTGTTAATTCTGTTAATTTTACTATTATTCCACGTGCAAGGGTCATAGCTAAAGGCATTAATTCTTCAGTTTCGTTAACTGCTCCTCCAAACATAATCCCCTGATCTCCTGCTCCCCCTGTATCTACTCCTATAGATATATCTGGGGATTGAGAATGAATTACATTCATAACTCCACAGTCAGAGTCAAAACCCATACCTGGTTTATAACCTATTTCTGAAATTTTACTCCTAACTATTTCTTGTATGTCAATATAAGTTGTTGTTGTTATTTCTCCACCTACAATTACTAATCCAGTAGTTGCAAATGTTTCACATGCCACTCTTGCGTTAATATCATCTTTTAAGCAAGCGTCTAACACTGCATCTGATATTTGGTCGCATATTTTATCTGGATGCCCTGGTGATACAAACTCTGATGTAAAAAAAATGTTTTTTCTCATTTTATCCTCCTAAAATTTGATTTTTACATAAAAAATAAAAAACTCTTCATAACGAAGAGAACTTTAATTCTTATCTTCGCATTTTATGCCAGGATTTAGCACCTTATAATGATTATAGGTTGCTGGGTATTAATAGCGGGCCTGTCCCTCATACCTCTCTTGATAAGTCATATTTTATTGTATCATTATTATATTATTTTTTTTTTATATTGTCAAACTAATTTTAAAAATTATTCAATTTCTACTCTTCCTTCTAATGATCTACCCAAGGTTACCATATCAGTATATTCTATATTTCCTCCCATTGGAATACCACTTGCAATTTTAGAAATTTTTAATTTTTTTTCTCTAAGAATTTTAGTTAGATACAAAGTCGTAGTTTCTCCTTCTAAATCAGGATTTAATGCTATTATTATTTCATTAACAGTATCGTTTAATCTCTCTACTAATTTTTTTATATTAAGATCCTCAATGGTTACACCATTTAACGGATCAATTTTACCACCTAGAACATGATATAGACCCTTATATGTATCTGATTTTTCAAAAGCTATTATATCTCTAACACCTTCAACAATACAAATTATTTCTTTATTTCTTTTTTCATTATTACATATGTCACATATATCGTTTTCTGTTAAATTTCCACATATTGAACAATTTTTTATACTTTTATGTGAATCTCTTATTATTTCTAACATACTTTCTATTTCAGAATCACTTTTTTTCAAAATATCAAAAGCTATTCTCATTGCACTTTTTCTTCCTATTCCTGGAAGTCTACCAAAAACATCTATTAATTCATCTAATTTTTTCATTTTTCACCTAATTTATTTTTTTTATAAAGAAAAAGGGAAATAAATTTTCCCCATTTTAAGATTACATTATTTAAAAATTAATTATTATTAATCTCCTATTCTTTCAACTTTGAAAGTATTTGTTGTTCCAGTTTCTGAAATTCCAGTCACTAATACTACTAAATCTCCAGCTTTTACATCTTCTTCATATTCTAAAGCAACTTGTCTTGCCTTTTCAAAGAAATCATCTGTTTTGTCTAATCCTGTAGCAACATAAGCTCTAACACCTCTAACAACTGATAATTGTCTTGCTGTTTGCGGATTATCAGTTAATGCTATTATAGGTACAGTTGGACCATATTTTCTTATCATTCTTGCAGCTCTTCCAGTTTTTGTCCAACAAACAATTAATTTCGCATCTAATAATTGAGAAGCTTCAACTGCTCCCATAGATACTGCCTCAGTTATCGTTATATCTGATGTTGGTTTTTCTATTGTTTTAAACTTTTTGAACTCATCTGTTCTTTTAGAAATAGTAGCCATCATTTGTACTGATTCCACTGGATATTTACCTTTTGCAGATTCTCCAGACAACATTACTGCATCTGTACCGTCTAAAATTGCATTTGCAACATCTCCTGCTTCTGCTCTTGTAGGTCTTGGATTTCTTATCATTGAATCTAACATTTGAGTTGCAGTTACAACAGGTTTTCCTACTTTATTACATTTTCTTATCATCATTTTTTGCATAAATGGAACTTCTTCTGCAGGAACTTCTACACCTAAATCTCCTCTAGCAACCATGATTGCATCACTTAATTCTAATATTTCATCAAAATTATCTATACCTTCTTGACTTTCTATTTTAGACATTATTTTAACATTGTGCCCACCATTTTCATCTAACACTCTTCTAACTTCTGCAACGTCTGAAGCCTTTCTTATAAATGATGCTGCTACGAAGTCTACGTCTTGTTCACAACCAAATTTCAAATCTGATATATCTTTTTCAGAAAGTGCTGGTAATCCTACTGAAACTCCTGGTAGATTAACTCCTTTAGTCCCACCTAATTCTCCAGTGTTTTTTATTAAACAAGTTATTTCATTACCATTTATTACTTCAACTTCAAGACCTATTAATCCATCGTCTAATAATATAGTATCTCCTGCTTTTAAATCATTTACTAATCCTGGGTAAGAAACCGCTATTTTATTTTTATTTCCAACAAAAGAATAATCAGTTGTAACAATTATTTTATTACCAACTTCTAACAATACATCTTGGTCATTTTCAAGTTTTCCTGTTCTTATTTCAGGTCCTTTTGTATCTAATAATATAGCTATATTTTTACCAGTTTTTTTCATAACATTTCTAATTCTTGTTATTCTTGAACCATGTTCTTCGTAGTCCCCATGTGAGAAGTTAAGTCTCATTACATTCATTCCACTTTCAACTAAACTAGTTAACATTTCCTCGCTTTCAGATTTTGGTCCTATTGTACAAATAACTTTTGTCATTTTTATTCTCATTTTTTTCCTCCTAAATTTTTTCTTAATTATTGTTCTATGTATATTATAATGATAACATATTTGCAATTTTATAATCTTCTTCTGAAGTTTTATTATAATTTTCCCAAGCATATGATAGCGTGTGAGTAGTAACTTTCCCACTTTGCATTCCTACCATTAAACCTGCTTTTCCTTCAATTAATAATTCAACAGCCTTTATCCCTAATTTAGTTGCTAAAATTCTATCAGACGCTGTTGGAGATCCACCCCTTTGAGTATGACCTAATATAGTTACTCTTATACTTGTATCTACTTTTTTAGATAATTCTTTTTCTATTTCTAAAACATTTCCTGCACCTTCTGCAACTACAATGATGTCATATAATTTACCTTGGCTTCTTCTCTTTTTTATAACTTCAGCTATATCTTCTATAGAAGATTTTATTTCTGGGATCATTACTCCACTTGCTCCTCCTGCTATGGCTGAGTATAGCGCCAAATCTCCACAATTTCTTCCCATAACTTCAACTAAGTACGTTCTTTCATGTGAAATTGCCGTATCTTTTAATTTAGATATTGCATCTAATATTATATTTAAAGCTGTATCATAACCTATTGTATAGTCTGTTCCAGCTATATCATTGTCTATTGTCCCTGGTATACCTATTGTTTTAATTCCATGCTCTTCATATAAATAATGAGCTCCGTGGAAAGAACCGTCTCCACCTATAACTACTAATCCTTCTATCCCTCTTTTTTTCAAATTCTCTGCAGCTTTAGCTCTTATTTCTGGATTTTTAAATTCAGGTAATCTTGCTGATAATAATATTGTCCCACCTTGATCAGCAATTCCACTCACGTCTAGAGAACTCATATGAAATATTTGATCTTCTAACATTCCTTTATACCCTCTTTTTATTCCATACACTTCTATCCCCTTACTTATAGCAGCTTTTGCTACTGCTCTCACTGCAGTATTCATACCTTGTGAGTCTCCTCCGCTTGTTAAGACTGCAATCTTTTTCATAGTATCTTTTCTCCTTCTTATAAAACCATTTTAATATTATTAAATAATAATAGCATTTTTTTATTTTTTTTTCAATGCTTATTTATTTTTTTTTTATTTTTTAATAAAAAAATATCCCAAAATAAAAATCCATTTCCGTTTAGTTATATTTCAATTATAAAATTGATTTTTATCTTTTGAGATAGTTTTATTTTAATCTAACATATCAAAAAATTCACCCATATTTCTGAATTTTTCATATCTTCTTTTTAGTAATTCTTCTACTGTAAGTTTATCTATCTTTTTAAACTCTTTTAAAACATAAGATTTTACATTTTTAGCTGTTTTTTCTATATCTCTATGTGCGCCCCCTAGAGGTTCTTCTATTATCCCGTCTATAACACCTAAACTTTTTAAATTTATTGCATCCATTTTTAAACTCTTAGCTGCCTCAGGAGCTTTAGTAGCATCGTTGAATAATATAGAAGCACAACCTTCTGGAGAAATTACTGAGTAAACACTATTTTCTAGCATCAATACAGAATCTGCAACTCCTATTCCAAGTGCTCCTCCACTACCTCCTTCTCCGATTATAACTGACACAATTGGTACTTTCAATCCAAACATTTCAGATAAATTTTTAGCTATAGCTTCTCCTTGTCCTTTTTCTTCTGCTTCGATTCCTGGGTAAGCTCCTGCCGTATCTATAAGTGTTAATATAGGTAATTTAAATCTTTCAGCCGTCCTCATAAGCCTTAACGCTTTCCTATATCCTTCAGGACTTGCCATTCCAAAATTTCTGTAAACATTAGAATCTATGTCCCTTCCCTTTTGATGACCAATTATCATTATTTTATACCCGTCTACCGTGGCAAGTCCCCCTATTATTGCATGGTCATCTCTTGAAAGCCTATCTCCATGTAGCTCTATAAAATCCTGTGTTAAAATTTCTATATAATCTAATGTATAAGGTCTTTTAGGGTTTCTTGAAATTTGAATTCTTGTCCATGAGTCCATTTCATTTTCAGAAAATTCAAAATATTTTTCTTCAAGATTCTTTTCTAATTCTTTTATTTGTTTAGAAAAATCTATTTTTTGATCTTCAGAAAAACGTTTTAATTCTTCTATTTTATTTTCTAATTCCTTTATCTCATCTCTTATATTCATTTTTCCTCCAAAATTATATTAATTTTTCTATTACACGATAAATTGTCGTTTTTAAATCTTTTCTCTCTGATATAATATCTACCATTCCATGTTCCAGTAAAAACTCTGCTCTTTGGAATCCTTTTGGAAGTTTTTGATTTACTGTTTGTTCAATAACTCTAGGTCCTGCAAATGCTATTAATGCATTAGGCTCTGTTATTATTACATCTCCAAGCATAGCAAAAGACGCCGTAACTCCTCCCGTAGTTGGATCTACAGGAACAGATATAAATGGAACCCCTCCTTCATTTAATTTTTTTACTGCCCCTGAAGTTTTAGCCATTTGCATTAACGAAAGTATTCCTTCTTGCATTCTTGCTCCTCCTGAACTAGCTACAATGATTACAGGCATTTTTCTTTCAAGACCTCTTTCAAGCGCTCTTGTTACCTTCTCTCCTACGACTGACCCCATACTTCCACCCATAAAATTGAAATCCATTGCTGCTATAACCACTTCTATTCCATTTATTTTTCCTGTTCCGCTTATTATTCCATCAACCATTCTGCTATTTTCCCTTGCATTCTCTAATTTTTCTTCATATCCAGGAAAATTCAAAAAATCCTTTGAATTTAACATTATGTCATCTTCAATAAATGTTCCTTCATCTATTAATAATTCTATTCTCTCAAAGGATGTTAATCTAAAATAATTTCCACATTTTGGACATACATTTAAATTATTTTTTAAATCTTCATTATATATAATTTCATTACATTTATTACATTTTTTCCATTTATTATCATCTACTATATCAACTGTTAATTTTGATTTAGACGTTATAACAGCATATTTATTTTTTGACTTCTTATTTAAAAATAATCCCATTTCTTCACCTCTTCAAAGATTTAATATAAAGTACCCATAATTAATTTCATTTCAGTAAATATTATACCATATAATATTTAACATATTTATAAATAACTTACGTTATCTTTAGAATTTTACAACCTTTTCCTTAGATTTTTATTTGATATTTTTATAAATAACTAAATTTTATTTGAAAATTTTATACTTTATGTTGAATTTATAGCTATCAAAAGCAATTTCATAACAGCATAAATAAAATTTTTCTGAATTATCTTTTATTCCATATTTTTTATCCCCTATTATAGGATAACCTTCATTAGATAACTGTACTCTTATTTGATGTTTTCTTCCTGTTATTAGATTTATATCTAATATTGTATGCTTTATATTTTGTAATTTTAAATTAATATTTTCTATTTTTCTAAAATTTGTTATTGCTTTTTTAGCTTTTTCACTTTTTGAATTTGAAATTTTAACTCCATTATCTGTTACTAATAAAAAATTTTCAATAGAAAATTCTTCTTTTTTTACTTCCCCATGGACTATAGCAATATATTTTTTACTAACTTGATTATCTTTTATTTTTTTTGAAATATATCTCAAATATTTTTTTGTTTTACATCCTATTACTAGACCAGATGTTTCAAAATCAATTCTATTAGCAAAATTTATATTCTCATTTTCAAATAATTTTTTATAAATTTCAGAAATACCATACTCATGCCCTGTTCCCTTATGCATAGGTACTTTTTCTGGTTTATTTACTATAAAAAAATCTTCGTTTTCAAAAATTATTATTTTCTTATATTTATTAATATCAAAATTTATATTTTCTTGATCTTTTTTTTCTAAATCCACATTTAAATATTTTATTGTTATTATATCATTTAAAGAGAGTCTATAATTTTCTTTTATTTTTTTGCTATTTATTCTAACATCTCCATTTTTTAGTGCCTTAAAAATTCTACTTGAAGGTTCATTTTTACAAATTTTTTTCAAATACCTATCCATTCTCATATCTTCTACTTCACTATCAACAATATATTCAAATACTTCCATTTTTCCCCATTTCTTATTATTCAATAGTATTTATTTTAATACTTTCCACTAATCCTATCATTATAAATGAAGATATAAAAGAACTTCCTCCATAGCTTAAAAATAATAAAGGTTTTCCTGTGACAGGAACTACTCCTATAGTCATTCCAATATTTACTATTACATGCATAAAAAATACTCCACTTATCCCGTATAGAATAAGCTTACCAAAAGGATCATGGGTCACTCTACTTACTTTCATGATCTCAAAAATAAGTAAAAAATAGAGTATTATAATAGTTATTGATCCTAAAAATCCTGTTTCTTCTGATATTACTGAAAAAATAAAATCTGTTTGTGCTTCAGGTAAAAACTCCAGTCTACTTTGACTTCCATTTAATATACCTTTTCCATAGAGCCCTCCAGCTCCTATGGATATTTTTGATTGGGTTACATGCCAACCACTTCCTCTTACATCTGTTTCTGGTTTTAAAAACGTCGTAACTCTTGTTCTTTGATAGTCATCTAAAACAAATCTGTAAATAGGATATGCTGATATAACAATTACTATAATAATTATCCATATAGATTTCATATCGGCTCCGTATAAAAATATCATAGCAAAAAAAGCTGTCACTGTTATAAGTGTTGTTCCCAAATCAGGTTGAAATAAAATTAATAATAATAGAGGAACTACTGGTAATATGCCTCCCATTATATCTTTTAAATTATTTATACCTCCTTTATACTTAGTAGTTATCCAATATGCAAGAATTATTATTATTGCTATTTTTACAAATTCTGAAGGTTGTAATTGAAAACTTCCTATTTTTAACCATCTTTGTGCTCCTAATGTTCTTTTACCAGCAAAACGCACTAGTAACAATAAAATTCCATTAAATATGTATATTTGTAACATATACTTTTTAAAATCCCTATAATCAAAAAATGAAATAATAGCGATAAGAAAAGTTCCTACTGTTATCCATACCAAATTTTGCATTACAAATCTTGAAGATCTTGTAGCACTGTAAACGAAAATCGTACTTATTGTCACCAACATATAAACATATACTAAAATCATTTTGTTTGTTTTAATAATATTTGTTTTTATTATCTCTGATAATCTTTGGTTTTGAATCATTTTATCTCCCTTTTATATTTCCTAATATAGTAATATTTGGTTCTAAAAATTCTTTATTTAAATAATTATTTATTTTTTCTAAATTTACAGCCTTTATTTCTTCCTTTAAATCTTCTATATTCAAAATTTTACCCTTCCTAGTAAAATAATTTCCTAGAATAGACATTCTAGAACGAGGATTTTCCATTGAAAAAGCAATTTTACTTAAATATTTATTTTTAGCTTTTTGTAATTCAAATTTAGTTATACCTTTTTCTTTTAGCTTTTTAAACTCATTTAGTGTTATTTTAACTGCATCTTTATAATTTTCAATATTTGTACCTATATAAGTAGAAATTACTCCGCCTTTATTATAATATTGATTATATGTATATACGGAATATGCCAACCCTTTTTTTTCTCTTATTTCTTGGAAGAGCCTTGAACTCATCGAACCACCTATTACATTCGCTGCAATATCATTATAAATTCTATCTTTATTTCCGTATTCTTTTCCATTGTATGAAATACATATATTAACTTGACTTATATCTTTTTGATATGACATTTCACCAGATTTAAAATTAAATATTTTATCGTCTATTAAATCTAATTTTTTTTCCTCTAATTTATTGAAATACTCATCAATTTTCTCTATAATTTTTTCTTTGGAAAAATTTCCAGAAACAACTATTAAAATATTGTCTTTTATGTATTTTTCTTTATAATATTTTTTTACCATTTCCGAAGAAAAACTCTTTACACTTTCTTCTGTTCCTATTATTGGTTTCCCATATTGTCCTTCAATGCAATTTTTATAATTTAATTCAAATACTAAATCATCAGGAGTGTCTTTATACATTTTTATTTCTTCTATTATTACATCTTTTTCTTTTTCTAATTCTTCGCTATCTATTACAGAGTTAGTAACAATATCAAATAATATATCTACAGATTCATCTAAAAATTCTGTTAAAGCATTTATATAAAACACTGTTTCTTCCTTTGTTGTATGAGCATTTATACTAGCTCCTAAATAATCAATATCTTCAGATATTTTAAGATAATTTCTATTATGTGTCCCTTTAAATATCATATGTTCTAGTACATGAGAAATACCTTCTTCATTTTCTTTTTCATCTGAAGAACCAGTTTTTACAAATACTCCAACAGAACATGTAGAAATATTTTCTAATTCATCTAAAATAACCTGTATTCCTGATTTTGTTTTTATTTTATTTATCATTATTTTCCTCTTTCATATAATATAATTTTATTTTAATATTCTGAATCTCTAAATAATTTTAATCCTATAATAAAGTACATTATCAATGGTAAAAAACACGCTATATAAATTGGAATAGTTCCTGAAGCTGCCACTGTTTTCAAAATTGTACTAAATCCGTAATATGAATAACCTATTAAAACTGATAATCCTATATTTACAGCTGCTCCTCCCCTAACGTACCTACTTCCTAGTGATAATCCAATAAAACTCATTACAAAAGCTGCAAATGCAAAAGAAATTCTATAATAAAAATCAATTAATAAATCTACAGAATCAGCTCCTACTCTACTAAAATAAACTATTTTTTCTCTTAATTCTGGCATAGTCAAGTTTTTTGAAACTACTGGATCAGCCAAAATATCATCTATAGAAGCATTAAATTTAAAACTATTATCATTTATTTCAGTAGTTAAGTTTGTTTTTGAATCATATTCTTTAAGATTTTTAAAACTCCATTCATTTGTTTGTTTATTTAATAAAGCATTTGTTGCAGTGAAAATTTTATTTATATTTTCAAAATTATTATCCATATAAAGAATTTGAATTTCTTCCATTATTCCTTTCTTTTTATTGACATAACCACTGTAAAGAATTCTAGTTTTATCTAATTTTACCAATACAAAATTCTTTTCTTCCTTTACAGGTTCAGTTTCATCTATTTTTTCTGTCTTCATCATATATTTTTTAGTATTATATTTTCCAAGTAAATCATAATTTACATAAAGTACTGTCAAACTTACTAAAAAAGAAAAAATTATTGGAAAAAGGGAAACTCTTAAAAAACTTACTCCACTTGTTTTCATAGCGGATATTTCGAGTTGTTTTGCCATTTTACTTATGCATAATAAACTCCCTAATAAAATTCCTAGAGGTGCAGTATTTGTTACAATTTCAGGAATTCCATAGCCCAAATATTGCATTCCTTCAAGAAAATTTAATTTTCCATCTATTATCCACCCTGTCAACTTAACACTTTCTGCCAATAAAAATATTAAAAAAAACATTGCCATTCCAAGAAAAAAACTTTTTATATAATTTACTATTATATATCTATCTAATTTATTCATTTAATTAATTTCTCCTATATTTTTTTATTGAAAAATATACACATAATAAAAATAAAATAAAATTTGGAATCCACATTGTTATATTAACTGGAAAATTATTTTTTAATATCATTATTTTAGCATAATTTACAATGGCTATATATCCAAATATTATTATTAAACTTATTCCAAAACTTATCCCTCTACCACTTCTTCTATGACCTACCGATAAAAGAACTCCTAGCCAACATAAAAAAGTACTCGCAAGAGGCCCTATTAGTCTTTGATAAATTTCAATAAGTGCTTTTAGTGAAGACTCTCTTAAATCATTATTTCCTATATTTTTATCATGGTATTCTTTTAACTCTCTAAGATTCATCTCGCTTCTTTTTTTCTCTCTACCTTCGCTTTCATCTGAAGAAAAAAATGTTGAAATAGGTATATCTTGGTTTTTATATTCTGCTGAAACTTCCATTTTACCTTCTTTATCAAAAGAATATCCTTTGACATCCTGTAGTTGTATAATACCAGGATTAAAAACTGCTTTTTTTGCCAAAAAAATTACAGGATATGGATTATTTCCTTGTTTATTTAATATTAAAAAATGATTTGCTTCTGCTTTCTCATTATTAACTTCATCTATATAAAACCCAAAACCTCTTTCTGAATTTGTTAAAAATATTTTTTCCTCAGTAAGAGAAGCAGGTCTATTATTTAACATTACCCTAGTTTGAGCATTAATTTTTTCCAAAGCTCTTGGATTTACATAAATTTCAAGTCCTAACCCTACAAATGTTAAAATTAATCCAAATATAAATGCAGGTCTTATTATTCTAAATAATCCTATTCCTGAGCCTTCCATTGCAACTATTTCGTTAGTCTCTGAAAGACCACCATAGACTAACATTACTCCTAAAAAAGCTCCCATAGGTATTGTCTGAACTAAAACTCCTGGAGTTACATAGAAAAAATAATCTATCATTGAAATAAGAGGTAAATCATTAGCAAAAAGCTTTTCCATTACTTCCATAAGTACATTTAACATTAATATAAAAGTAAATATACTTATCCCAAAAATTGAAGGTAATATCAAGGAACTATAAATATATCTATCTATTATTTTTATTTTCATTTTTTTATTTCCTTTTTTCTTTATTTTTTTCTTTAAATTCTTTTAATAATTCTTTTTTTATCTTTTCTTTCCTTAACTTTTCTCTAAAAATGTCTATATCTTTTTTTATAAAATCTGGAAAAATTTCAGTATATATGTACCCATATTCTGTTATTTCTTTAATTATAATACTATTATCTCTTTTATCTTTTATTTTTTTACTATAAGGTGTTCCAACTAAAACTATTATGTATATAATAAAGATTATAAATGATGATTTTATTACTCCTAAAATCCCACCTAATATTTTATCACATTTATCTAATTTAATACTTTTTAAAAATTTCTCACTTATTTTTACAACAAATGTAAAAGTTAAATATAATATTAAAAAAGTAATAATATATATTTTTAAGTTATCTCTTGAATTTTTTATACTTATTTTTAATATTTTTCCTACTATAGGGTAAGAAAAGTTAATTATAAATATTATTAACAAAAATTTAAAAATTGAAAAAAATTCCAACATAAATCCTTTTTTTCTTCCTAGAAAAAAAGATATTATTACTAACAGAACTAATATTATATCAAATAACATTTTTATCTCCTTATTTATTTATTTATTTATTTATATATTCTTGGAACTCTCTGACTTATTCCACATAAAATTTCATAAGAAATTGTATTACATAAATCAGCAACTTCAACAACATTAATATTTTCTCCAAAAATTTCTACTGTATCTCCTTTTTTAGCCTCTTTCGATAATTTTTGAGGTATTAATATTAATAATTGATCCATACATACTCTTCCAATTATATCACATTTATTACCTTTATAATAAACATAACCCTTATTTGACAAATCTCTTCTAACACCGTCTGCATAACCTATAGAAACTGTTCCTATAGTATCATATTTTTTAGCTTTATACGTATTTCCATAACTTATAAAAGTATCTTCATTTAATGTTTTTATATAACTTATTTTTGCATATAAAGACATTACAGGCTTAAAATTATATGGGGAAGTATCTTTTTCTGATACTCCTCCATATGCTATTATTCCAATTCTTATAAAATCATAAACACTTTTTTGAAATTTTAAAATACCAAAACTATTTAGTAGATGTCTATATTTTATAGTTGGTATTTCAAATAAAATTCTATTACTCATTTCTCTGAAATTATTTTCTTGAAACTTTGTATACTCTTCATTAGAATCAGATGAAGAAAGATGAGAAAATATACCTACAGTATTTACATATTTACATTGTTTTATTAAAGAAATTAATTCTTCTAACTCATTTTTTTGGAATCCAACTCTTCCCATTCCGCTGTCTATTTTGATAAATACATTGGACTTTTGTTTATTCGCTTCCAAATATTTTATCTCATCTAAGTCAGTTAATGTAAAATAAATATCATTTTCTAGAATTAAACCCATATCTCCATTTTGAATAGGTCCTAAAATAATAACAAATACTTGACTATTTATTTCTTTTAATTTTAATGCTTCTTCAACAGTTGCTACTGCAAAACTTTTAATTCCAACATTAAGTAATGCCTCACATATTTTTTCCATCCCGTGTCCATAAGCATCTGCTTTTAATACTGCTATTATTTTATCTTTTGAAGTTACTTTTTCTATTTCTTTTATATTTTCATATAAATTTTGTATATTTATTTCTGCCCAACAACGCATTTTTCTCACCCTTCTAACTTGTTTCTTTTCTATCTATTTATTTATCACACTAATACTTTATCGTTTTCATTATAGCCATTTACTGTTCTTTTTCCATTTTCTTTTTTTATTTTATCATTTTTAGATTTATTTTTTGGTTTTCTATATTTTCTAAAAATATATACTAATGGTGTAGCCATAAATATTGACGAATATGAACCAATTATCATTCCTATAAATAAAGTCATACTAAATGTTTTTAATGTGTCTCCACCAAATATTAATAACACCACTATAGCCATTATTGTTGTCAATGATGTATTAACAGATCTTACAAATACTTGATCCACACTTTCTTCAATAATTGTTGAATAATCTCTGACTTTACCTTCTTTTTTTTCATTTTCTCTAATTCTGTCAAATATAACTATTGTATCATTAATAGAATACCCTAATATAGTTAATATAGAAGCTATAAATGGTGTATTTATCTCATATTTTAACAAAGCAATTAAACCCATTGTTATTATTATGTCATGTAATAGGGCTAAAAGACCAACTACTGCATAAACAAGCTCAAATCTTATAGTTACATAAATAATAATTAGAATACTTCCTATTACTAATGCTAAAATTGATTTTTCAGTTAATTCTTTTCCTATTGTTGGCCCAACTTTATCATTTTTTACAATTTCATATTTTCCTACTTTTTCAGTCAAAGTATTAGTTAATACTTCTCTTTGATTATCTTCTAACTGTTCAGTTCTTAAAACTATTGTATTATCTTCTGAATATTGTAATCTTTTATTTTTTAACTGAGGAATTTCGCTTTGTAAGTTATTTAAATTATTATTTAAAGTGTCTCTATTTAAAGTTTTTTCAAATTGTAATTGAAGTAGTTCCCCTCCTTTAAAGTCAATCCCCAAATTTAAAGGTATAAATAACAAGAAAGATAATGACATTAATACCATTATTGCGGAAATTCCTAAATATATTTTTTTTCTTCTTATAACTCTTAAATCAAATTTCATTATTTTTCCACCTTCCAGAACAGTTTTTCACTTTTTATATTAAACGTTGTGACAATAAAATTAAATATTATTTTTGTTACAAATACTGCTGTTATTAACGTTATTAATGTCCCTAATGCTAATGTTACAGCAAATCCTTTTACTGGTCCAGTCCCTAAAAAAAACAATACTATTGCTATTAATAGAGTTGTCATATTCCCGTCTAATATAGCTGGAAGTCCATTTTTAAATCCGTATTCTATAGAATCATTTAGGCTATATCCTTTTCTAAGCTCGTCTTTTATTCTTTCAAATGTAATTACATTAGCATCTACTGCCATACCAAGAGTCAAAATTAATCCTGCTATTCCTGGTAATGTTAAAGTTGCGCTTATTAAACTTAATGTTCCCATCGTAAGCAAACCATATATTAATAGTACTATATTTGCTATTAATCCAGGAATTTTATATATAATTCCCATAAATATAGATATTATTATTAATGCTAAGACACCTGCAAGTTGAGTTTGTTTAATTGACTCTGCTCCCAATGTTGGTCCTACAGTTCTCGTTTCTAATATTTTTATATTAACAGGTAATGCTCCTGATTTTAATAAATTTGTTAAATTTCTAGCATCTTCTATATTTCCTGTAGTTATAACTCCTCTTCCTCCTAAAATTTCTTGATTTATTATGGGAGCAGACTGTTCTTTATTATCAAGCATTATAGCTAGATACTTACCTCTATTTTCTCTTGTTATTTTGGCAAATGTTTCAACTCCTTCAGCATTTAATTCAAAATCCACTTCAGCTTGCCCAAATTGCCCTTGAGATAAATTTGCATTTTTAATAGCTGATCCTTCTAGTAATGTCGGTCCATAAGTTCCATCATTATTTTTAATTTTAAATTCTAATTTCGCCGTAGTCCCTATTAAATCAATAGCTTTTTGAGGATCTTTGATGCCAGCTAATTCTACTATTAATCTGTCATCTCCACTTAATTGTATTACAGGTTCTGCAACTCCTAAACTATCAATTCTTCTTTCAACAATATCTCTTACTTTGTCCATTGTATCAAATTCAACTTTACCGTCAGCTTGTAATACTAAGTATGTTCCCCCTCTTAAATCTAATCCTAATTTAATTTTATTAAGAAACAATACTGTTACTGGTATTACTAATAATATTGCTAGAAATATGTAGTCTCTTCTTCTATTTTTCATTACTTACCTTTCCCAAATATAGTATTTGTTATTTTATTTTAACATATCTAAATAATTTTGTAATATTATAGTTGCAGCAACCATATCTACTACTTTTCTTCTTTCTTTAGCATTCTTTTTAGAATAATTTCTTAAATAATGCTCCGCTTCACTAGTAGTGTATCTTTCATCTATATAGACAACTTTTAAATCTTCTATATTTTCTTTTAGTTGTTCTACAAATTCTTCTACTTTTTCCACTTGTCTTTTTTTACTTCCATCTAGACTTTTAGGCATTCCTACAATTATTGTTTTTGTATTTTCTTCTTCTAATATTTTTTCTATTCTCTTAATAGGGTCTGTAATATTTCTATCTATTACTTCAAGAGCAGTAGCAAGTATACCTAATGGATCACATTTTGCTACTCCTATCCTCACATCCCCAACATCAAGACCTATAAATTTTCTCATTTTATACCTTTCAAATTTTAAGTGAAGATAATGACACACTTTTATATAAATTAAACGTTTTAATTTAGGTAAAAAACAAATTTAATTTAAATTTTCAATTATATATTCTTTTGCTTTTAGTAAAGCTTCTTTTACCACACTGCCATCTTTTCCTCCAGCTTGAGCAAAGTCAGGTCTTCCACCACCATTTCCTCCAGCCATTTGAGCTGTTATCTTAACTATATCTCCAGCTTTTAACTTTCCTATTAAATCTTTAGTTACACCAGCTATAAATACTGCTTTACCTCCGTTATTTGATCCTAAAACAACAATTCCACTTTTTAACTTTTCTTTTCCTCTATCTACTATCTCTTTCAATTCATCTATTTCTTTACTTAAAAAATCTTTTATTAAAACTTTTGTACCAGAAATTTCTATTACATCATCAAATATAGTTTCCATTTCATATTTTAAAAGTTTATTTTGAAGATAATCTTTTTCTTTAAGAATTTCTTTTGACTCAATAATATATTTTTTTACCACGTCTACAACGTTATTTTCATCAGTCTTTAACATAGAAGAAATTATGGATAATTTTTCTTCTATATCATTTACGTAATTCAAACTTCTTCTCCCTGTAGTGGCAACTATTCTTCTTATTCCTGAAGATATACCACCTTCTGATTCTACATTAAATAAACCTATTTCTCCTGTAAATTCAACATGAGTTCCTCCACATAATTCTATAGAAAATCCTGGCATTTCTACTACCCTTACTACATCACCATATTTATCACTGAAAAGCGCCATAGCTCCTCTATCTTTTGCAGTTTGAATGTTTTCATATCCTATTATAACAGGTATATTAGATAAAATAACATCATTTACTTCTTTTTCTATTTCATCTAAAACTATTCTAGAAATTGATTCAAAATGAGAAAAATCAAATCTTAATTTATCATTGTCAACCAATGATCCTGATTGCTCTACATGCGACCCTAATTTTTCTCTTAAAACCTTATGTAATATATGTGTTGCAGTATGATTCCTTTGAATATCTCTTCTTTTATCTACATCAATATATAATTCTACATTAGTTCCAGATGACGGTACTATACCTTTTATAACTTTTACTTGATGAAAAAATACATCTTTTTTCTTTGCAACTCCTATTATTTCACCTTCAAATTCTCCTGAAATAATAGTACCTGTGTCTGATACTTGCCCCCCTGATTCAGCGTAGAAAGGAGTTTTATCAAATATCATTTCATATCCTTCTATTCCTTCATTTTTAGATACATGCAAAATTTTTGCATTTTCTTCGTAGCTTTGATATCCTGTAAATTCTGTTTTACCGTATTTTTCAAAAAATTCATCTATAAATTCATCTTTTATCATATCAGAAACATTTATTCTATTATTTTTAGATCTCTGAACTTGTTCTTCAAGTTTTTTTTCAAATTCATCTTCATCAGCTTGAAATCCTTGATGTTCTAATATTAATCTCGTTAACTCAAAAGGTAATCCAAATGTATCATATAATTTAAATGAAACTTCAGAAGGTAATTTTTTACTTCCAATTTGCTCTAATTTTTCTATTTCTTCTGAAAGCACCTCGATACCATTTTTTAATGTCGTAGAAAATCTTTCTTCTTCCAACCTTATTATTTTTTCGATATATTCTCTTTTTTCTTCTAATTCAGGATAAGCTTCTTTCATATTATTTACAACATAAGAAACTAATTTATGTAAAAATACATCTTCCTTTTCAAAAACTTTTCCTTTAGATGAACTTCCAGCTCCAAAGGCTCTTCTTATTATTTTCCTTAAAACATATCCTCTACCTTCATTAGATGGTAAAACACCATCTCCTATTAAAAATACAGTTGCTCTTATATGATCTGCTATTATTTTTACGGTCTCGTCAAATTCTTCTTTTTTTATTTCCAAAACTTCTTCTACACCTTTAATTATAGGCATAAATAAATCTGTTTCAAAGTTATTTTTCTTTTTTTGAAGAACAGAAGCTATTCTTTCAAGCCCTGCTCCTGTATCTATGTTTTTTTCTGGAAGTGGTACGAGAGTACCATCTTCTAATCTATTCCATTCAGTAAATACTAAATTCCATATTTCTAAAAATCTATCTCCGTCATCTCCAGGTTTACAATTTATTTCTTCATTATTATTTCCCATCATTTTGGTATCGTAATAAATCTCACTACAAGGCCCACATGATCCTATTGCACCTGCAGCCCACCAATTATCCTTTTCTCCTAATCTAATTAATCGCTCATCAGGAATTCCAATATATTTATTCCATATTTCATAGGCTTCATCATCTGTTTCAAAAACAGAGACCCAAAGTCTATCTTCTTCTAATTTCAATATTTTAGTTATATACTCCCAAGACCATTCTATTGCTTCTTTTTTAAAATAATCTCCAAATGAGAAATTTCCAAGCATTTCAAAAAATGTATGGTGTCTAGGTGTTCTTCCTACATTTTCTAAGTCATTAGTTCTTATACATTTTTGATATGTCGTTATTCTTTTAAATGGAGCTTCTTTTTCTCCTAAAAAAAACGGTTTAAAAGGAACCATTCCCGCCACTGTTAAAAGCAAACTTTTATCATCAGGTATTAACGATGCACTTTCAAAATGTTTATGTTCTTTTGATTTGAAAAAATCAACAAAACTTTTTCTCAATTCATTTCCTGTCATTTTTTTATTTTCTCCTTTTTATATTTAATAATTCTAAACTATTTATAATTTATATTAATCAAGTTTGAAATTATCTCCCAAATAAACTTTTCTTGCTGTTTTATTATTTGCAATCTCTTCTCCGGTCCCTGAAATAAGTATATTGCCTTCAGCCATAATGTAGGCTCTTTCTGTTATTCTAAGTGTTTCACGTACATTGTGATCTGTTATTAATATTCCAAGACCTTTTTCTTTAAGCTGAATTATAATATTTTGAATATCCTCTACCGCTATAGGATCTACTCCTGCAAAAGGTTCATCTAAAAGAATAAAATCAGGATTAGTTGATATTGTTCTTGCTATTTCTACTCTTCTTCTCTCTCCCCCTGATAGAGAATATCCTAAATTTTTAGCTACATGAGACAATTTAAATTCTTCTATTAAACTGTTCATTTTATTTATTCTTTCTTTTTTAGGAATACCTCTCATTTCTAGAACAGAAACTATATTTTCTTCCACAGTAAGATTTCTAAAAATAGACGCTTCTTGTGGCAAATATCCTAATCCAAGTCTTGCTCTTTTATACATAGGATAATTTGTGACATCTTCACCATTATAAGTTACTCTTCCACGATTAGGTTTTACAATTCCAGTTATCATGTAAAAAGTCGTTGTCTTCCCTGCCCCATTTGGACCAAGAAGACCCACAACTTCTCCTTTTTCCATGCTTAAACTAACATCTTTTACAACTATTCTATTTTTATATATTTTTTGCATTCCATCAGCTTCTATACTTATTTTTCTACTTTTCATTATATTTATATCTCCTAATAAAATAATTTTGATTACTTTTTAAAATTGCTTTTTATACTCTATATTATTGTATTTTAAATTAGCTATATTTCCATTCCAAGTTATAGGTATATCAAGCATTCCTTTACTAACATTTACTTTTACACTTGATGGATATCCATCTACTATAGAAATATTTTTTGACGCTCTCTCAAGCATTTCTTCAATTGTTTCAGTAGGAATATTTATATTGAAAGTTTTTTCTTCAGAATCATTTCCAGATTGTCCAATAGCTTTTAATTGGACATTACTACTACCTCCACCATAAAACTGTTTATTTATTTTACCGCTTATTGGCAAAAGTCTTGAATTTGAAGTTTCCCATTTTATTGTAACACTAATTCCGTTAGATGCTTTAGAATTTTTAATCAACTCTATTTTCCCTTTAGTATTTACTTCTGATTGAGATATATTTAATTTATTCAACACCTCATTTATTGCTGCAACTGCTTTAGGATCAGATTTAACTTGATTTGAATTACTGTCTTGTAACTGATACTGCATTTTTATATTTCCACTATTTTCTAATACTTTTCTATTAATGTCATATATAGCACTATTAGATGAAACCCTAGTCTTTCCTTGATAAGTTACAACATTTCCCGTCAAATTAACTTTTTTGTCTTTTATATTTACTACTGCTTTATCTGCACTTGTATTTATATTAGAAAATTGAGGAAGTTTACTTACAATTTTTACATTGTTTTGCGCAGTTCCTATTTCTGTATTTAAATTTAAATATAAAAAATTGGAAGTCATTTGAGTGTCATTTTTAAAATCAATTATAACTTGATCTCTTGCTAAAACTAAATTTTTAGAAGTATCTATTTCGTTGTACTGTGAATCAAGATTAACATCTTTATAAATCATATGTACATTTCCTTTTATTTCACTCCTAGTAATACTCATATCATTATTGTTATGCGAAACAAAGTAAATTTTTGAAGTACTACCTCTAAAATTCACAGCTTCAGATTCAATAAGTTTCGTTGGATTATTTAAAAAATCTTTTACATTTCCTCTTATTTTACCATTTACATTTCCATCAAATTTAAACTCTTTTTTTTCAAAACTTCCTTCTCCCGTATTAGAAGTAATTATATCCCCCTGAATACTCCTCATAATCATTTTATTTGCAAATATATCTTTATTTATAGTATTCATGATTCCACTATTTCCGCTTACAGAAAAATTTTGTTTTGTTACAGAAAAATTTTTATTTAATGTTGCATGCCCTGTTTTAAATAAATATACCAGTCCTGTTCCATTCATTTTATAATCATCGTAATTCATTGTATAATAACCACTTGTCGTAAGTATTTCATCTTTTAAATTATAGTTACCCGATTTAAATGTCCCATTTGATTTTTTAGGTTTATAGTTAAATGTTCCGTTCCCATCAGCATCTGCACTTTGTTTTATCTCGTCATAAAACACATGACCCGCTGTCACTCTTAGATCTTTTCCTTCATAAATTACATTTCCAGTTGCATCTACTTGCCTTTTTTCTATATAATAAATACCTTTATTCGCTGTAATATTACTCTTGTCATCTTTGTAAACTACATTTCCTTCTGCTTCAGCTATCTTAGTAACATCGTTATATTTTATTTTATCTGATTTTAGTTCTCTTGGTAAATCTTTATAAATTACATTTCCTACTCCAGTTATTTCTTCAAAAGCTACGGTAGTTTCGACTTTATCTGCTTCTAATTCTCTTTTATCTTGATTATTTATGACTTTAGTTCTTGCATTAGAGATTATTTTGTCTCCTTCTTTTTTATATTCAACCTGTTCTGTAAATAAAGCCCATTTCTCATCTTTAGTTCGCCCTACCACTTCTCTTTTCATTATAATATCCGAAGTTTTAGTATTAACTTCAGCTTCTTTAGCTGATATTAACATATTCTTTTTTAAAAGATCTACAGTTACTCCTTTAAACTTTATCACTTCATCATTATTAGTGCCTATCTGTTCATCAGCATATATTACTGCCTCATCTTTTAATCTGTATACTACATTTTTTGCTTTCATTTCTTTTTCCATCTGTTTAACAGGAGAATCAATTTTTTTAAAAAATATTGTATAAAGGAAATATACTAATATTAATAATAATACTCCATATATTGTTTTTTTCAACATTATTTTTTCTCCTCTAACTTTGATTTTATTTCAGATAAAAACGTTAAAGCTTCCATAGGGGTCATATTGTTTACATCTTTATTTTCAATATCATATATTATTTCCTCTATTTTTTCATTCTCTACATTTTCAATTAATTCAAAATTATTATCTTCATACTCTTCTTCTATTTCAGAAATTTTTCCAAATAGTGATAATTGTTGAACATTTATTGTTTTATCTATTAATTCTTTTCTTTGCTCTAATTTATGTAATATTTTCTTACTTTCTTTTAAAATCTCCTTTGGAATACCAGCAAGTTTTGCTACTTCTATCCCATAAGACTTGTCTGCTCCACCTTTTACTATATTTCTCAAAAACATTACTTTCCCAGATTTTTCTTCAACTTCTATTCTATAATTAACCATATTTTCAAATTTATTCTCTAAATCTGTCAATTCATGATAATGAGTGGCAAATATTGTTTTTGCTCTTACTTTCTCATAGATATATTGTGAAATAGCAGTAGCTATAGAAACCCCGTCAAAAGTTGACGTTCCTCTTCCCACTTCATCTAAAATTATAAGACTTTTTTCTGTAGCATTATTCAAAATGTTAGAAGTTTCACTCATTTCAATCATAAATGTACTCTGACCAGTCAATATATCATCAGAAGCTCCTATTCTTGTCAAATATTTATCAACAATGGAAAGTTTAGCTTCTCTAGCAGGAACAAAAGAACCTATTTGAGCCATTATAGATATAAGAGCTATTTGTTTCATATATGTGGATTTCCCTGCCATATTAGGACCTGTTAAAACTATAAATCTTTCTTTATCAGATAGATCTGTATTATTTGAAACAAAGTCAGTTCTTCCTATTAATTTTTCTACTACTGGATGTCTACCTTCAACTATTTTAATTGAAAATTCATTATTTATTTCAGGTTTTACATAATCATTTTCAACAGCTACTGTTGCAAAAGAAACCATTACATCTAAATAAGATAATTTTTTTGCTAAATTTGCCAAAACACCCTTATATTCTTTTATTTTTATACTTATTTCTTTAAAAAGGTGATATTCCAAATCTTCTATCTTAGCCTTGGAATTTATTATTGTATATTCATACTCTTTTAATTCAGGAGTTATATATCTTTCTGCATTAGAAAGAGTTTGTTTTCTTATATAATCTTCAGGAACTGAAGATAAATTTGATTTAGTAATTTCTATAAAATATCCAAAAACTTTGTTATATTTTATTTTCATATTTCTTATTCCTGTTTTTTCTTTTTCTCTTTTTTCTATCTCCAAAAGAAAATCTTTTCCTGAATTCATAATATTATGAATTTTATCTAGTTCTCCATTATAACCTTTTTTTATTATTCCACCTTCACGTACTGAAAAAGGAGCATCATCTTTTATACTTTCATCTATAAGTTTATATATATTTAACAATATTTCCAAATCTATATTTTCAAAAAACTCTGTATCTTTTAAAATATAAATTAATTCTATTGATGATTTTATAGTATTTTTAAGCGATGTTAAATCTTTTCCATTTTCATTCCCAAATATTATTTTCCCTAACAATCTTTCTAAATCATATACGTTTCCTAATTTTTCTTTTAAATCTTCACGAATTAAAACATTGTCTATGAAATATTTTACATCTTCTTGTCTTTTATAAATTATTTCAATATCTAAAAGAGGATTATTTATATACTTTTTCAATAATCTTGTACCCATAGAAGTTATACATCTATCCAAAACCCATAAAAGAGAACCATAAACAGTTTTTTCTCTTTGATTTTTAGTAAGTTCTAGATTTTTCCTAGTTATAGAATTTATTTCAGCAAAATTTGATGTATTTAAAAACTCTATTTTTTCAACTGTTAAATCTCCTTCTATCTGCATAGTCATAACATAATCTAAGGCTGACGCTGCAGCTTCTATAACTGACTTTCTATTATTTATTCCATAACTTTCAAGAGAAACTACTCCAAAATAATCTGTTAGAAATCTTTTTGATTCTCTTACTTTTTGAACTAGTGTAACTGTTGAGTCATTTCTTTGTACAAAATCATCAATTTTATCTTTTATACTATCATAAAATGTCGGATTTAGTAGTATTTCTTTAGGTTCTATTTTATTAAATTCACTAATTAACTTAGAATAGTCATTATCCCCCTCTATTTCAGAAACTTTGAATTCTCCTGTTGTAATGTCAATATAAGCTACTCCTATTGTATTATCCACAACTCTTACGCTCATTAAATAATTATTACTTTTAGAATCTAAAGTTTCAACATCCATTACTGTTCCAGGTGTTATTATTTTTATAACTTCTCTTTTTACAATTCCTTTAGCTTCTTTAGGATCTTCAGTTTGCTCGCAAATAGCAACTTTATACCCTTTAGAAATTAATTTAGATATATATGGACTAGCTGTATGATAAGGAATGCCAGCTAGTGGTATATCCTGCCCTTTTTCCTTGTTTCTAGATGTTAAAGTCAACCCTAATTCTTTTGAAGCCTTTACAGCATCTTCAAAAAACATTTCATAAAAATCACCTAATCTAAAAAACAATATAGAATCTTGATGTTGTGATTTTATCTCCTTATATTGCTTCATAAGCGGTGTATCTACCATTATTTATACCTCTACTTCTATTCTTTTTATCTATATTTTTACTTTATTTATTTTTTCGATAATTTATGTATAATTTATAGAATAGTATAGCATAAATCAAAGGCTTTTTCAATTATATAATACTTTGAAAGATATAGTAAAAATTATAAATATTTAACTTTTTTTGAAATTTATTAATTAATAAATTATTTTATATTTAATTTTCTATATCTATTAATAGTTCCAATAAATTCTTGCTTTCTAGGAAGAGAATAATTTCCTAAATGACTTGTATATGAAGATATTGATTCTAAACCATTTTTCTCGATAAAATCATATATTCTATCAACTGATTCTACTATATCTGATTTTTCATCTATAAAGTTTTCTTTAAAATATTCCATCATAACAGCTATTCCATTAGTTTGATAACTATCAAGTAACTGTTCTAAATAAGAAATATCAATATTTTCCTTACCATATTGGATAATATTTTTCCCCTTAAATCTTATTCTTCCGTCTTTTCCAGTTAATTTGAAGCTTTTATTCAATATTATTCTTTTTGTAATTTCTCCAAATTTTTCTCTATTAATTTCTTTTTTACTATTTTCTAAAAGAATTATTTCTTCGACTTTATCAGTTACATCTGAAAGAACATATTCTTCTAGCATTATTACTCTATCCGCTACATCAAAATAATCTCCAGAACCACCCATTATTAATATTGTAGAAATATCATAATCATCATAAAGAGCTCTTACTTTATCAACAAATGGCGTTATCGGTTCTTTTTCATTTGAAATTAATTTTTTCATTCTGTTGTCTCTTATCATAAAATTAGTTGCAGACGTATCTTCATCAATTAAAAGAAGAGATGTTACTGTTTCTAGGCTCTCTATAACATTTGATGCCTGTGAAGTACTTCCACTAGCATTTTCTGTAGAAAACACTTTAGTATTTTTATTTTGTGGAAGATTATTAATGAATGGACTTATGTTAACTTTTTCTACACTTCTTCCATCTTCTGCTCTTATTTTCATAGCGCTTTTATCTGTAATTACATACTCTCTTCCATCTCCTTCAATGTGATTATAAACTCCTAATTCCAATGCATTAAGTATAGTAGATTTACCATGATACCCTCCTCCAACTATAAGAGTTACGCCTTTTTTTATACCCATTCCTTCTATTTCTTTTCCACTAGGTAATTTTAGTTTGATTTGAAAATTTTTTGGACTTTTAAATGGGACACTTTTAATTAAAGGCTTTACAGAAACACCATTTTCTCTAGGTAAAATTGATCCATTTCCTATAAACGCTACTAACTTTTTACTTTTTATTTCTTCTCTTATATACTCTTGATCTAAATATAACGTTATATGATTTTTTAATTTATTTTTATCAATATTTTTGTACATAAAAGTATTTTCCACTATTTCAGGTAATATTTCTTCAAATATTTTTTTTGCTTCTTTTCCTAATATTCTTCTTCCGTTAGCAGGAAGTTCCATTTCGAATCTTACTTCTATTAAATTTTTTCTAATAATTATAGACGTCCTATCCAATACCTCTTGCCCACATTTATCAATGGTCATTATTTTTCTATTATTTCTAATTTTTTCTATTTCACTATAAAATATTCTTGTAAAAAAATCAGAAACCACTATTCTTTTTTCTTTAGTTTCAATAATTTCGTCAGGCATTCCAGTTATTTTACTATCTATTATTAATCTCATTTTTGAGGGAGGAGCATAAGGATCTGCTTGTATTTTATCTATTTTTAATATAAATCTATCAAAATGATAGTCCCCTTTTAAACTTTTATATAAACCATAACTCTTGCCGTCTATCGAAAGTAGTGACTTTATAAGTTCTTTATTTGTATTCATTTTATTTTATATTCCTTTCTTATTTTCATATGGATAGTTAATTTTATAAAAAATAACACATATATAAATCTTATTTACTTTAATAATCTAATTTTTATTTTCATATTTTTATGTTATTATAAATTATAATATATATGAGGAGGAAAGTCTATGTTTAAAAATAAAGTTGTTGTTATAACTGGTGGAGCAAAAGGAATTGGTAAAAATATAGCAAATGAATTTTCTAGAAATGGAGCATATGTTTGCATTATTGATATAATAGAAAATGATTTTTTTGTAGGAGATATATCTAAGAAAGAAGTATTAGAAGAATTTTCTAAAAAAGTTATAAATAAATACGGAAAAGTTGATTTTCTTATAAATAATGCTTTACCTAAAATGAAAGGAATCGATAACTGTTCTTTTGAAGATTTCAATTATTCTCTTCAAGTAGGAATTACAGCCCCATTTTATTTATCTAAATTATTTTTGCCATATTTTTCTGAAGGAGCTTCCATTATTAATATTTCATCGTCGCGTGATAGAATGAGTCAACCTAATACTGAAAGTTATACTGCTTCAAAAGGTGGAATTTCTGCTTTAACTCATGCTCTCGCGGTTTCTTTATCTGGAAAAGTAAGAGTAAACTCCATTTCTCCTGGATGGATAGATAATGATTTTAGAGAGTATTCGGGTCCCGATTCACTTCAGCATCCAGCAGGGCGAGTAGGGAATCCTTTCGATATTTCAAACATGATTCTATTTTTATGCTCTGATAAAGCTGGATTTATTACTGGTGAAAATATATGTATAGATGGAGGAATGACTAAATATATGATTTATCACGGAGATAACGGATGGAATTTAAAAGATTAAAAATAAAATTAGAGTTTATAATACATTAAAACATTATAAACTCTATACAATATTATATAAGAACATAAATTTTTAAATTATTTTAATATTCATGATATTAAATTACTTTATATCTAGTATCACCATATAAGGTAAATGATCAGAAAGTTTTGTCCATTCCTGTGTGTCATCATTTATAAAAAAACTTTTTTTAGTTGTCCAAGAATCTAATTTTTCTCCTAATATGTAATCTATTCTAGGTGTATCAGATGTCCTTTTTTCTTTAGTTCCGTCTTCTTTAATATTTTCACCTTCATAATAAGTATCTCTCCAATCACTAGATATCCCTTTGTAGTGATCAGATGTAGGTAAAAAATTAAAATCCCCGCTTAAAAACTTAATATCTCCTTCTATTAATTGAGATGTTATTAAAAGATCGTTTAATTCTTCAGTTTTTATTTCAGGTCTGTAATCTAGGTGTGTATTTATAACTGTAATATTTTTACCATATGTTTCATTAGTTAATTTAGCTGCTAATACTTGCCTTTTTTCAATTCCAATTGATGGCAATTCATGAGTAAATATCTTTTCTACAGGATATCTTGATATAAAAGCTATTCCGTATTCCCCACCATCATAATCTCTAGATTTTTGAAAGTAATAGTAGTTATACCCTAATACACTCGCTATTTCACGAGTTACATCCTTAAAATTACTTCTTTTTGTATTTTTATCTACTTCTTGCAAAGAAACAAAATCAGGATCGTATCTTTTTATACTTTCTCCTAATGTTGTCCCATTAGCTAATCTTGCTCCATATATATTATATGATATTATTTTAAATTCTTTTCCCAAATTTATCACACTTAACACTAAAAATAATAATATCCACTTCAAATTATTTTCTACTCTCATTTTTTAAAGTTACTCCTACTTCTATCTTTTTTTTCTATTAAATAATACCTTGCTGTTATTCTAATTTTTTTTATTATTTTATAGATCCCTTTTAAATGTTTGCTTTCCAAAAATAATTTAGATTTCAAACTCCCCCAACTATCATTCCACCAGTGTATCCCATAAGTATTTTCTTTAATACAAGATTCAGAAAATTTTTCTTTAAAACTGTAAGGATAAAAATATTCTTTAGGATAAATTATTATTTCTCCTTTCTGCAAATTATTCTCTCTTTTTTCTGTTAAATTATATTTTTTCTCAAAAATATATGTAAAAATTTTCGGAATTGTCCATAAAGGTTTAGACCAAATATCATTTTCATAAAATTTTATTACATCTTTTAAAATTCCACTTTTTCTCTCACAACCAAATATTCCTACACTTATATGTTTTTCATCTTCGTACCCTATAAAAAATTTAACATTTTCATTTTTTATTAAAAAAGAAATATCTTTTATTATTTCCATATCAGTATCTACATATATCCCTGAATTTTCGTACATAAAATGAACTCTCATATAATCAGATACATAAGCCCATAATCTTCTTTCATAACATTCTTTAAAAAATCTATTTTTTCTTAAATGTTTTTCAACATCAAAATTTTTTTCATTTATTTCAATTATTTCAAAGTCAGGTAAATGTTTCTTCCAAGAAGCATAACATTTATAAAAAATATCTGGTTTTTTTCCATTACCTATCCACACATAATAAATCTTTTTTTCTATCATTATTGTACTTCTCCTCTATTTTTCTATACATATAATCAAAAGATGTAATTAGTATATAAATTCCTATTAGTAGCATCATATTTCTTATTAATCCTTCTCCGAAAAAAGACCCTCTAGGAATATAAAATAAATTAGGTATAAAATAATAACTTGTTAGTAGCAAAAATCTATTTTTAACCACATATTTTTCATATTTCATTATAGTTATTCCTAATAAAATTGAAATTATAATTAACCATAAATAACCTAAATCGTACATTTCAGCTATATAATTTGAACCAATTCCTTCTCCTTTTAAATAGACCACTGGATTTAAAAAATATGTTAACTTATCTGCGATTGAATTAGTTGTAGAAAGAGTTTCCATCGATTGAGGTTTAAATCCAAATATTCCTTGTAATATATAAGGATAAGATCCTTGACCAACTATTATACTTTTAAAGTTTATTGTATAACCTAATACAAGATAACTTACACCTTGAGAAAATAAAAAATTATAAATTGAATTTACTAAATCTAAACTAAAAACTTTTTTACTTCTCACAGACACTAAAATCTGAGAAAATATTACTGTAAAACTTGCTAATTTCACCATAGTTTTTAATTTTATTTTTATGCTATATACTTTTGTATAATACCACATTATAAATAATAATTGTGTCAAAAATATGGCCCTTGCTCCTTTAAATGAATCTAAGAGTTTTACCATTAAATATAGCGATGAAAATATTAAAAACTTTTTTTTAGTCGGAATTGAAATTAAAAATATTAAAAATCCTATTGTCATTATTGTTCCTGAACCTCTTGTAAAAAAAGGATATTCTACACCCTTTAGTATCCCAGTATAATAGGCTTCATATCCAGCTCTTAATATTATTCTAAGCTGAATTAACATCTTATAAGCTAAAGAAGGATAAGATATTAAAAATAAAAACATTCCAACATCTGTATATAACTTATTACTTTTAAGTGTTATTCCACTTTTCAATTTTTCTTCTGTTTCGTTATAAATACCTAAAATAAACCCTAAGTGAGTTGACAATAAAACTATTATAAATACATCTATTATTTCGTGTCTTACATCATAAAAAAAGTAAAAATTAGCAAATTTAGTTGCCCAGCCAAATTCCCTATAGTTCACAATATCTAAAAAAATCCTAGTAAAATTAAATAAGAAAGTAGTGTATAAGAAAATCATATAGGAATTTAACCATGCTAAATATGATTTAGCTGTGAAAAATACATATATATATATTAACATTAGTAAATATTCTAAAAACTTCATTTCTTGTAAATCATTTTCAAATGACAAAACTGTTCTCAAAAAAAACACAAATGCTATTATTGTAAAATGAGTTAATAATAAAATTATTCTATCTTTTTTCACAATTATACTCCTCTCTTTTTATTTTATTGTTTTTTATTTTTTAGTGACATATACATTCCTATAGGCAACGCTATTAACAAAAAATGTTTAGCTTCACTTTCATTCCATATTTTTGAAAATTTATATCCTGCTTTTATACAAAATTTATAGTAAACGGCATTGTTTAAAAACTTTTCTTTAAAATTCATATTATGTCTGTTTCTTTCATTATGATAAAGAGCTTGTCCTTTTGGATTTTTTAATAATAGATTATTATACCTAGAAGTTAAACCATCTTCTTGGTATTCTTTTATCTCTATCTTTTCATTTATATATATCATTTTATATTTTTCGGATATTCTATTATAAACTACAGCTTCAGTAATAAAATTTTCTCCGTCATATACAGGAAAAGGGTATTTTTTTAAAACCTCTGTCTTAAACATAAGACCTTTATCCCCTTTTACTTTATATTTAGTATATATATCAAACTGTGTTTCTATCATTTCATTTTTAGGAAACTCTGTCCCTATTACTTCTCCACTAGAATAAATTGAAATATACCCCATACCTGCTATATCTATCTTATTTGATTTATAAATTTTTTCCCAGTATTTTAATATAGTATTTAATCCATTTTCTACATATTCATCATCTGAATCAAGGCATATAAACAGTTCACCTCTAGCTTTTTCTACGCCAAAATTATAAGCTCTTTGTTTTCCACCATTTTCCTTATAATAATATTTTATATCCAGTTTATTTTCAGCAAGAAATTTTTCAACTGATTCCTTTGTTCCATCTGTAGAACCATCATCTACTATCAACCATTCAAAATTTTTATATGTTTGCTTCTTCAATGACTCATACAATTTTTTTAAAAGTTTTTTTCTATTATAAGTTGGAGTAAATATAGTAAACTTCACTATTTTCAGCTCCTTTCTTTTTATTATTTTATTTTTTTATTATTTTATTTTTTATCTTTTTCAAATTTAAAATTATTTTTTGTGCTACTTCTTTATTTACAAGTAATTTCATAACTATAAGAAAATAAATTATTTTCAATCCAAATTTTGTCCAATTTATATTATCGTCTGACAAATATAGAATTATAGGATTTAAAACAATAGCCATATAAAAAAATATTTTTTTATAATTAAATAATATACCATACTTTTTCTTTATTACTATCATTTCTAATACAGCTCTTATAAGAAAAGCCAATATTGTAGTCCATGCAGCTATATAAGGACCGTATTTAGGAAACATAGGAATAAATATAAGATTACCTGTTAAATTAAAAATCATAGCAAACACCGAAAAATAAAATATATATATACTATTTTCATAAAAATGAAAAAAATAATCAAGACAGTATAATGCTTGTATTACAATTCCTGCTAAAATAAGAGGCATATAATTTATTGATTTTGAATAACTTTTAGGAAATATAAGGCTTATTCCTTCTGGTGCAAATAATTGACACAAAACACATAAACAAGCTATTATTGCAATAAAATTTTCAATACTTCGTGTTATTTTCGGATTATTCTTATCACTTTTCATAGCCTCATAAAATTCTGGAGTCCAACTATCTACAAAAGAACCTTTTACGACAGAAAAAGCTCTTCCTCCATCTGCTGCAAGATTGTATCCCCCTACTATTCCCGGTGTTATAAATTTTAAAAGTACTAATTTATCACTTAAATTTACTATCTGATCTGTTAATTCTATAAATATTAAAGGAATCCCATTTTTAATTGAAAATTTAATATATTCTTTTCTAGGTTTTAATCTAAATTTACCAAAATAATCTTTAAAGTAATAAAGTAATAAAACTATAGAGGAGGCCAAATTTGCCATTTGAAATCCTATTATCCCCTTTTGAAGATTCTTTATAAGAAATATTGCTAATACATAGTTGGTAAACATACTTATAATACTTCCTAAAGCCACTTTCATATACATTCTTTTCATTCTCGAAAGAGTGACTCCTAAAATATTAATAGCATTTACAAAAGCTATTAATACAGACGTTATAATAAGAGGATTATATGGAACTTCATTTAAATTAACTATAAATGAAAATATTTTTTTAGAAATTGGTGTGAATAAAAATAAAAATACTAATAAGTTAAAAAATATTAACACTAAAAATGAAGAGAACATGTAGCTTCCCATTTTATTTTCGTCATCTTTCAGATCAATATATTTTTTCATCTGTGCATTGTACATCCCTAGACCTAAGACAACTGTAAACATTGTTATCATAGATCCTAATGTTCCAGTAATTCCATATTCCGCAGGGGTAAGTAATCTTGTAATTATAGGAAGAAATATAAACGACCCCATTTTTGTGGCTATTTGCATAAGAGAATACACCATTGTTCCTTTTAATAACTGTTTGTTATCCATATTATCTCAGTCCTACTAAATCATGTATTCTTATTATTCCTACAATATTATTATCCTTTACTACAGGCAAAACATTTATTTGACTTTCTCTATTTTCCATTAGATGCAATGCATCAAGCGCCATAGACTCCACTTGGACAGAAATAGGGTTTTCTATCATTATATCTTTTGCTCTATACGTGAAAAACTTTTCCTTATGATGAAGAGCACGTCTTATATCTCCTTCTGTTATTATTCCTATAAGCTTTCCGTTCTCATTTCCTGTATCAGATATACAAACTGCACCCATTTTCTTCTTTGTTAAAACTAAAAGAATATTTTCTATAATTTCTTCTTTAGATAATACTGGGAGTTCATCCCCTGAATGCATTAAATCTCTCACTGTTAACAGAAGTCTTTTGCCTAAACTTCCCCCTGGATGATATTTTGCAAAATCATTTTCAGTGAAATTTCTTTTTTTCATAAGAGCAACAGCTAAAGCATCTCCCATAACTAAAGTTGCTGTTGTAGAGCTCATAGGAGCTGTTCCAAGTGGGCATGCTTCTTTTTCAACTCCTATATTTATTACTATATCTGAGTTCTTAGCAAGTGTCGATTTTTCATTTCCCGTAAAAGCTATTAATTTAGCTCCTATTTTTCTTATAGGATTTAGTATACTTAAAATTTCATCTGAATTTCCACTATTTGAAATAGCTATTACAATGTCTCCATTGCTTATCATTCCTAAATCTCCATGTAGTGCCTCTGCAGAATTTATAAATATACTTGAAGTCCCTGTAGAAGACAGCGTTGCAGCTATTTTAGCCCCTATATGTCCTGATTTTCCTATTCCTGTTATTACAACTTTATTATTTTTTAATTCTAAAATATTATTAACCATTTCTTCAAATTTACTATCTATTTTTTTTTTTATTTTTTCCAATTCTTTTATTTCTATATCAAAAGTTTTTTTTGCTTCTTCTACTATATTTATATCTAAATTAATTTCCAATATTTTCACCTCTTATAATAAATTATAATAAATATTTAATTTTTAAAATTATTTTTTTTATCTATTTTATCGAGAATTTTCTTTACTTCTTGACTTTTATCTTTATGGCAAACAAGAAGAGCATCTTTAGTATTCACTATTACAATATCTTCTAATCCTATTGTAGCTATTATTTTATTTTCTTCCTTGTTTATTACTATATTTCTTTCAGATTCTATCTCTTCATATTTTGTTGTTTTTATAATGTTCCCATTTTTATCTTTAGTAAAAACATCTTCTAAAGATTTAAAACTTCCTACATCATTCCACTCTATATCTATAGGTATTACCACAGCAGATTTAGTATGTTCCATTACACCAAAATCTATAGATATTTTTTCAAATTTTTCAAATTCATCTTTTACACATTCACTTAGTTTTATTCCAAAAATTTTATCTGTATCTACTTTAAAAAGAATTTCTTCTATTCTATCTAAAATTATTTTATGGGTATCCATTTTATCTTTTATTTCATCTAATATAAATTGTGATTTCCAAATAAACATTCCACTATTCCACAAAAAATTTCCTTGAGAAATATATTTTTCAGCTATTTCTTTATTAGGCTTTTCTCTAAATCCTTTTACTTTAAATACCCTAAAATCTCCTAACTCTTCTTTAGTATTTTTAAAATATTCTATATAACCATAACCTGTTTCAGGATAAGAAGGTTTTATTCCTAAAGTAACTACAACATCTTCTTCTGCCTTTTTAAAAGCTAATTCTAAACTTTTTAAAAATTCTTTTTCTTTTTTTATTAGATGGTCTGAAGGTAATACTGCCATTATACTATTTTTGTATATTTTTTCTATTATTAATGCAGCGTAACCTATACAAGCAGCAGTGTCCCTCGCCATAGGTTCAAATATTATATTCTTTTCAGGTATTTCAGGCAATTGCTCCTTTATAATATCTAAATAAGAAATATTTGTTGAAATAAATATTCTTTCCACAGGAATCAATTTAGAAACTCTATCAATTGTTTCTCTTATCATTGTTTTGTCTGATATAAGATCTAAAAATTGTTTTGGTTTTTCTGTCGTTGATAATGGCCAAAATCTTGTTCCACTTCCACCTGCCATTATTAATACCACCTTTTCCATATTACTCTCCTAATTATAATTTTTTTATATCTATTTTATTGTTCTTTTTATAGACTTATTCCATTTAGTTAAAATATCATCCTGTATTGTTTTAGCCCAATTTGCCATTTCCATCAAAGTTATTTCTTCATTTCCTTGTTTTCCTATTATTACAACTTCATCATTTAACCTTACATTTTTAATATGGGAAACATCTACTATTATCATATCCATACACACTTCCCCTAGAATGTGTGCTTTTTTCCCATTTATAAGTACATAAGCTCCGTTATTTTCTATTTGCTTTTGCAATCCATGAGAATATCCTATAGGAATAACAGCAACTTTTTTATCTTCTTTTACAATTCCTTTTTCACCATAAGAGACATTTTCGCCTTTTTTTATATTCCTTATATTTATTACTTTTGATGTAATTCTAACAGTACTCTCAAGACCAACAGCTTCAGATAAAGGTTCCATTCCATATATAGCCATTCCAATTCTTGCAAAATCATAGTTGTACTTTTCCTTATATTTAAAAAGTAAAGGGCTTGCTTGAATGTGCCTATATATTTTTTTATTTTTATATTTTTCTTTAAATTTTTCAAATATATTATTATATCTTTCTACTTGAATATTTGTTTTATTTTCATCTTCGCTGTTAGAAATATGAGAGTACACAGATTTTATTTGTATATTTTTATTTTTAATCAATTTTTCAATTAAAATATGTATTTCATCCTCATTAAAACCAAGCCTATTCATTCCCGTATTTACTTTAATATGTATTTTCATTTTATTTTCATTTTTAAACTTTTTTAAATAATTTTCTAATTGTTCTATGCTAAATATTGTTATTTCAATACCATTTTTTATTGCTTTTTCTATATATTTATCTTCTATGAAATTTAATGTCATAATAGATATTTTTTTTAATTCTTTTTTATATTTTTCATTTATTATATTTTTTATTTTTAAAGCTTCTTCTATATAAGATACTGCAAAATAATAACACCCTTTTTCTATAAGTATAGGAATAATATTTTCTATGCCTAGACCATAAGCGTCATCTTTTAATACACATATTGTATTTTTATTTATTTTTTCTATTTTAAGTAAATTTTTTTCAATATTTTCTCTATTTATTTCTAATTTTATTAACATAATTTCCTTTCTAAATTTGGAAATTTTTATTTAAAGTAGCGGCAAAACAAATCTATATACAGCTACAAGAGCACTTATTATTATAATCCATTTCATTAGTTTAAATGTTTTTTTTATAAGTCCTATAGCTACAATAATACTAAATATTGTAAATATTATCTCTTTCATATTTATTTACCCTTTCCTTTTTATATATTCGTTATATTATATCAAATTTTAATGTTTTTTACAAAAAAAAGCTAAATTTATATTTTTATATATTTAATTTTGAAATTTATTTATACTGTCTAATAAAAAAATCGGACTAAAATCCGATTTTTTAAGTACTATATAATTTAATTAATACAATTAATCTATATAATTTTCTACTTTAACTGGCTTAATATCCCAAATTTCTTTTGCATACTCCATAATAGTTCTATCAGAACTAAATTTACCAGCATTTGCTATATTTTTTAATGCTCTTCTTGCCCAATCTCTTCTATCTTTATATGAGTTATTAACTCTATTTTGAGCTTCTCTGTATTCTTCAAAATCTTTTAGTAAAAAATAAACATCTGGTCTTGAACCATCAGATCCATATAACAATGAAGTTTGTATTTCTCTAAATATTCCTTTATGATTATCATCATAAGTTCCATCAGCTAGCTGTTCTACTACTTTTCTTAATCCTTGCACATTGTCAATTACATCAAATGGGTTATATCCTCCATTTTTTTGTAATTCTTCTACTTCATTAGCTTTTAAACCAAAAATAAATGCATTTTCTTCTCCTACTTCTTCAACTATTTCCACATTAGCACCATCTAAAGTTCCAAGTGTTAGAGCTCCGTTTAACATGAATTTCATATTACCTGTTCCTGAAGCTTCTTTACTCGCTGTTGAAATTTGCTCTGATACATCTGCGGCAGGGAATATTTTTTCTGCAAGAGAAACTCTATAGTTTTCTAAAAATACTACTTTTATTTTCCCATTAATATCGGGATCATTATTTATTTTCTCAGCTAAAGCATTTATTAGTTTTATAATTCCTTTTGCTCTTCTATATCCTGATGCTGCTTTTGCACCGAAAATAAATGTTCTTGGCTCTATATCAAGTAAAGGATTTTCTTTTAGTTTATTGTATAAATCCATAATATTCAATACATTTAATAATTGTCTTTTATATTCGTGTAATCTTTTAATTTGAACATCAAAAATAGAATAAGGATTAACTTCCACTCCTGTTGTCTCTTTAATATATTCGGATAATTTCTTCTTATTATTTAATTTAATTTCAGAAATTTTATTTAATACATTATCGTCATCTAAGTATTGTTCTAGTTTTTTCAATTGAAATAAATCTTTTATCCATCCATCTCCAATTAAACTAGTTATTAATTCAGATAATTCAGGGTTAGATTTTAATAACCATCTTCTTTGAGTTATACCATTTGTTTTATTTAAGAATTTTTCTGGATATAATTCATACCAATCTTTTAATTCTGAATTTTTTAATATTTCCGTATGAAGAGCTGCAACTCCATTTACTTTATGAGAACCAACAATAGCAAGCCACGCCATTCTTATTTGCCCATTACCTACGATTGACATACTTTGAGCTTTTTTCCAATCTCCAGGATATTTTTTATTTAATTCCATTACAAATCTTCTATTTATTTCTTCCACTATTTGGTATACTCTTGGTAATAATGGTTGAAATAAAGATATATCCCATTTTTCTAGTGCTTCTGATAAAATTGTATGATTAGTATAAGCAAATACTTTTTTACAAATATCCCAAGCCTCATCCCAACTTATTTTTTCATCATCTAATAATATTCTCATTAATTCAGGTATTGCAACAACAGGATGAGTATCATTTAATTGTATAGCTACTTTTTCAGAAAATTTAGAAAAATCATTTCCAAAAATAGATTTAAATCTTCTAACAATATCTTGTAATGATGCCGATGTAAAGAAAAATTGCTGTTTCAATCTTAACTGTTTTCCATCTTTTTCTGTATCGTTTGGATATAATACCCTAGAAATATCCTCTGCTTGAATTGCTTTTTCAGATGCTAATAAATAAGTTTGATCATTAAATAACTTTAGATCAAATCCTTCAGGTGATTTAGCCTCCCACAGTCTCAATGTATTTACTGTGTCATTTTCATATCCTACTAGAAGTACATCATAAGCAACAGCATGAACATTTTCAGTATTTACTCTTTTAAAATATTCTTTTCCAACTTCGTCTTTATAAACTTCTATTTGACCACCAAACTTAACTTCAAATACTCTGTCTATTCTTTTTATTGACCAAGGATCCCCATATTTTGTCCAGTCATCTGGATATTCTACTTGAAATCCATTTTCTATTCTTTGCTCAAACATTCCATATTTATATCTTAAGCCATATCCATGAGCCGGTAATTCACATGTTGCCATAGAATCTAAAAAACATGCAGCTAATCTTCCTAATCCACCATTTCCTAATCCTGCGTCATATTCTTTGTCTTCTAGTTTGTTTATATCTACCCCTAACTCTTCCAATGTTTCTTTTACAGCTTCATTTATTTGTAAATTAATTAAGTTATTTCCTAAATAACGTCCCATTAAAAATTCCGCTGAAAAATAATACGCTTGTTTAACTTTCTTTTTAGCATAAGTTTTTTTAGTATTATACCAATTTTCTACTATGTAGTCCAAAGTTGCCCTAGATACTGCATAATATAGTTCAAACTCACGTGCTTCCTCAAGAGTTTTACCATATTGTCTTCTCAATTTTCTAATTATACTGTCTTTTAACTGATTTTTGTTAATTGTCATATTTCCTCCTGACTTTCTTATCATCTTCTAAATTTTATTTTTACATACTCATTATTATACACATTTTTCAACTTTTTTTCCATCTTTATTTGCATCTTTATTTACATTAAAATAATAAATTTAATAATTATTTAATCTATTCCTATAAGCTCTTGATACAATGATTTAATAAAACTATCTGTCATTCCTGACA
>JAGOWQ010000083.1 GCA_018060185.1 Leptotrichiaceae bacterium
GAATAGCACTACCGATAAAAATGAAGTATTTGAAGTTAGTAAGAATATTTTTGGAGTAAATCCACAAAAGCTATATGAATTTGTTATGGATGAAGAAAATAAAAATATAATTCCTGAAAATATAAAAAACTGGATAGATTATATAAAAAAATATTCAAATAAATAATTTACAATAAGTAATGAAAATTATAAAATAAATAATGTACGAAGGAATATATAAGCCTCTAAACTGTCAACTACAATTTTAAAGAGGCTTATTTTTTTATCCCCAAAAATAAAAATTATAGGATGATGAGACTTTTTTTCTATAATTAAAATGTTAAAATGGATGTATGAAAATAAAAGTATATATGATTTATTGTTAGAAGATTATAAAAACAAAACTATTATATTAAATAATCTAAATTATAATAAAAAGGAGTTGAAAAATGAATGAAATAATAAAAGTAACAGAATTAGAAAAAAAATATTTAATTTCTAAAAAGAATAAAGGTTTAAAATCTTTTTTTTAAAGCAGACTGAAAGAAAAAAGGCATGTTAAAGATATAGGTGTCGTTTTTGGGCAAAGAATGAGATGTGAAATAGCAGCTTCCTTAATACATAATCCAAAAATACTTTTTTAGATGAACCAACAATTGAATATTTAATAAAAAAAATGAAGATTTAGATCTTCATTTTTTTATAAAATTACTATTTATTTTTTAAGATATCTCTTATCTCAGCTAGTAATTTTTCTTCTTTTGTAGGTTCAACAACAGTTGCAACTACTTCTTCAGTTTTAGGTTTTCTCAATTTATTAATGAATTTTATCATAATAAAAAGGATAAAAGCCATTATTAGAAAATTGACTACATTTTGAATAAAATTACCATATAAAATAGCACTTTCTGCTTTGCTTTCTGTAGCAGGTGTTATAATAACTCTTAAAGTTGAAAAATTAACTTTTCCTAATAAAATTCCTAACACAGGCATAATCATATCATCAACAAATGAAGTAACTATTTTACCAAAGGCACCACCAATGATAACCCCCACTGCTAAATCTATTACATTTCCTTTAGAAATGAATTCTTTAAATTCTTTAAACATAATACTTATTTTTCTCCTTATCTAAATTATTTTCATACGTAAGTTAATTATAGTAGATTTTTAAAAAAAAATCAAGTCATTACTTGAAATATATCTGTACTTATTATATAATAAAGGATAAAGTAAAATAATCGGAGGAATGTTATAAATGTTAGATCAAAAAAATAAAAGGAATTTTTCTATAATAGCTCATATAGATCATGGTAAGTCTACAATTGCTGATAGATTGTTAGAAATGACAGGTACAGTTACAGAAAGAGAAATGAAAAATCAATTATTAGATAGTATGGATTTAGAAAGAGAAAAAGGAATTACAATAAAAGCCCAAGCTGTAACTCTTAATTATAAAGCTAAAAATGGAGAAACTTATGAATTTAATTTAATTGACACTCCAGGGCATGTAGATTTTATATATGAAGTTTCAAGATCTCTTGCAGCATGTGATGGAGCATTATTAGTAGTAGATGCAGCGCAAGGAATAGAGGCTCAAACTTTAGCAAATGTATATTTAGCTTTGGAAAACGATTTAGAGATCTTGCCAGTAATAAATAAAATTGATTTACCATCGGCTGATACAGAGAAAGTTAAATTAGAAATAGAAGATATTATAGGACTCCCTTCTGACAATGCAGCATTAGTTTCAGGGAAAACTGGCTTAGGAATAGATGAACTGTTAGAATCAATTATTAAATATATTCCTGCTCCAAAAGGTGATATTAATGCTCCATTAAAAGCATTAATTTTTGATTCACATTATGATGACTTTCGAGGAGTTATAACCTATATAAGAATAGTGGAAGGAAGTCTTAAAAAAGGTGATAAAATTAAAATAATGTCTACTGGTAAAGAATTTGAGATTTTGGAAACAGGTATTTTTTCTCCAAAAATGAAGGAAACTAAAGAACTTAATGTAGGTTCTGTAGGATATATTATAACAGGAATAAAATCTATAAAAGATACTCAAGTAGGTGATACAATAACTAATTCCAAAAATCCTACAAAAACTCCTTTAGAAGGATATAGACCAGCACTTAGTATGGTTTTCGCAGGAGTTTATCCAATATCAACGGATGATTATGAAGATTTGAGGGAAGCTTTAGAAAAATTGCAATTAAACGATGCATCATTGTCATATGTTCCTGAAACTTCCTTAGCTCTAGGATTTGGGTTTAGATGTGGTTTTTTAGGACTTTTACATATGGAAATAATTGTAGAAAGATTAAGAAGAGAATTTGGAATAGATTTAATATCTACAGCACCGTCAGTAGAATATCATATAACTATAGAAAGTGGAGAACATTTAATTATTGATAATCCAGCTGAATTCCCATTAGGAAAAAAATACATTGAAGAGCCATACATAAAAGGAACTATAATAGTACCTAAAGATTATGTAGGGAATGTCATGGAATTATGTCAAGAAAAAAGAGGAAATTTTTTAAATATGAACTACTTAGATGAAACTCGTACAATTATAAGCTATGATTTGCCATTAGCTGAAATAGTAATTGATTTTTATGATAAACTTAAATCAAGGACTAAAGGATATGCTTCATTTGAATATGAAATGATAGGTTATAAGGAATCTGATCTTGTAAAAGTAGATATACTTGTAAGTGGAAATCCAGTGGATGCTTTTTCATTTATAGCACATAAAGATAATGCTTATTATAGAGGAAGAGCTATAGTGGAAAAACTTAAAGACGTAATACCTAGACAGCAATTTGAAATACCATTACAAGCAGCTTTAGGAACAAAAGTAATAGCTAGAGAGACGATAAAAGCACTTAGAAAAAATGTATTAGCTAAATGTTATGGTGGAGATATAACTCGTAAGAAAAAGTTGCTTGAAAAACAAAAAGAAGGTAAAAAACGTATGAAAGCAATAGGAAATGTAGAAATACCCCAAGAAGCATTCCTTTCAGTTTTAAAATTAAATGAATAATACACAAATAAAAGAAGAGGTTAATATATGGATAAAAATATAATTTTTTTTGATGTAGAAACAAATGGTAAAATAGGTAGTTCAGTACTTTCAATATCAGCAATTAAAGTTAATTATGATTTTGAAAATGATAAATGGACAAAAGTATCAGAATATAATAGATTTTACTTCAGAAGTGAAGAAGAACCAATTGATTTTGGAGCGATAAATGTTCATGGATTGACAGATGATGTTATAACTGAAAAAAGAAAAGGTAAAAATTATCCTTTAACATTTAAAGAAGATTTTAACTCTTTATTCAGGTATTTTCATGATACAAATCATTTTGTTGCTCATAATATAAAATTTGATAGAAGCTTTATACCTTTTCCATTAAAAAATCAATTTGATACGATGATGGAAAATATTGATATTGTTAAAGCTGGAATAAATGAAAATTATGGTACATATAAGTGGCCAAAACTTATGGAATGCGCCAGATTTTATAATATCCCTATGGAAGAAACTCGATTACATGAAAGCTTTTACGATGTTATAATAACATTCAGAGTATTCTACAAAATGATTAAAAATCCACTTGGGAAAACTAAAATATTTAATTTTTTAGAAAAAAAATAGTAAAATATCATATGTTTTAAATTAAAATCTAAATTAGACTATTCAGTCTAATTTAGATTATCATAATTAAATTTAATAATATACGATATAATATGGAGATTAAATGATAGAAAAAATAAGATATACAAAAACAGGAAAACGGATTAGTATATATCCGTTTTCCTGTTTTTGTATATCTTATTTTTTCTATCATTTAATCTCCATATTATAT
>JAGOWQ010000019.1 GCA_018060185.1 Leptotrichiaceae bacterium
GTCATTCCTGACAAATAGTCTGTGACAAGAAGTAATCTCAAATATAATCTATAACTATAATTTATTTTTTCAAACTCTTCATCTGATAGTTCTTTTTTTTCAAGATTTTTTGTAAATAAATTACTATAATATTTATATATATGACTTTGATTTTCAGATAAAATTGCTATATATTTTTTATCTATTCCTGTTAATTCGTTCTCATACTGGGTATCCCAATATAGTACAGAATTCACAAAATTATCTAAAAAATAATTTATTATATTATTTGCAGTTATTTCCATTTTTGATATAGTCTTTGAACTAAAAATTTCTTTAAAAGCAATCTTTTTTAGTGTCTTTATAAGTTTTTCACTTTCTGTATTTTCAAATAAATCTGTTTCAAACTCACCATTCATTATATGCTCATAATTTTTTATAAATGCTTTTACTACATTTCTTATAAACATACCCTGAATAGAAACTATCCATCTTTGGGTTGCATACAAGTCAGGACTATCGTACCCTTTTTCTTCTGCATGTTCTTTATATTCTAGTAACTTATTAGCTATTTTATCTCCGTCTTCTACTTCTTTTTTTATAGTTTTTATTAATTTTTCAAAATTTATAAAACCTTTTTTCATTCCATCTTCAATATCAGCAGTACAATAAGCAATATCATCTGCAGCTTCTAAAATAAAAGTAAGAGGATGTCTATATACCACGTCTTTTTCTTTATCATAAGTTCCTGTACTTTTAACAATTTCTTTAAAAAGTTCTTCTTCAGATAGATAATAGCCCATTTTTTTATCTTTTATATTATTACTTTTTCTATTTATATTTAGAGAATTGACAGGATATTTTATCAATGTGTTAAGTAATGCATAAGTAAGATTCATTCCATTTTCATCTACTAGAAAATGTAGTTTTGACACAACTCTTATTGCTTGAGCATTTCCTTCAAAAAATAAAAAATCATTTTTCATTTGTTCATTTAGTATCTCACCTATTTTTTTCAAATTACCTTTTTCATCTTTTATTTCTTTTTTTTCCAAATTATTATAAAACCAATCTCTTATTGTATCTTCTCCAAAATGTCCAAAAGGTGTATTTCCAATATCATGTAATAGACCCGCACTAGCAAGAATATTTGTTATTGATATTCCATCTGAAACGCTAAATTCTTCATCTAATTCATTTTTTATTATTTCATTTGCTATGGATTGAGCAAGAGACTTTCCAAAAGAAGAAACTTCAATAGAATGAGTAAGTCTAGTTCTTATAAAATCGTTTTTTTCTAAAGGAAATACTTGTGTTTTATCTTGTAATCTTCTAAAAGAAGGACTACTTAAAACGCGATGATAATCTCTCTCAAAATCACTTCTTAAATCCATATGAACATAATTATTTTTATTGTCATTTTCAATATCTGGTATCTTTTTTTTACTACTTCTATCCCTTTGACTAGACGTTGAAAGTAAATCTTTCCAGTTCATTTTATATTTTCCCATTTTACTCCTCATTTTAAAAAATATATTTAATTTTAAAAACTCCCTTTCACTATTATTTATAAAATCAATAAAAATTCCATTAAATTATAGTTTATGGGAGTTAATAGACTTACAGCTTAATGGTAAAGTTCTATTTTAATATTTTAAAGATAAGCTATTTCTGAAATAATTCTTGTTATTAAATTTAAAACCATAAAAGCAATTATAGGCGAAATATCAAGTCTTAAATTACCTATTGGAATAATAATTCTAAATAAATTCAAAAACGGATCTGTCACCTTTCTTACTGCGTTGAATATAGGTGAAACTCTCATTGGATCTAGCCATGATCCTAAAATAGAAACTAATATAAGTGTCGAATATATTCTTATTATTCTAAATATTATGTTTAATATCATTAAAACCTCCTAATCAATCTTACTTTTTCAGTATTTCTTTTGACTTCATCATATATTCAGCTCCTGATAGTATAGTCAAAATAAGTGGTATTAACATTAAAATGTTATTTATCATCATACTTAAAGGAAATAATATTATTATTGATAAGGTAACAAATTGTGTCGCTGTTTTTAACTTACCTAAATTTTCTGCATGTATTATAGAATTACCTTCTGAGGCAACTATTGCTCTAAGCCCAGTTATTAGTAATTCCCTAAATATTATTATTAAAACTATCCACAAACTAATTTTTTCATATTTAGTCAATACAACTAAAGCTGATATTACTATAAGTTTATCTGCTAAAGGATCTAGTAACTTACCTAAATTAGTTACTAGATTATATTTTCTCGCTATCTGACCATCATAATAATCTGTTATTGCCGCTCCTACAAATATAATAGTTGCTAATATTCTTAGTGTTACTTCAAGTGGCATATTACCACTATTCAAAGCTATCCCCAATATAATTACAAAAGGAATAACTAAAATAATTCTTAAAACTGCAAGTTTATTAGGTAAATTCATTTTTAAACACCTTCCTCTTTATTTTCTTTTGGTATTAATGCTTTTATACTTAAATTAAACTTATTTTCATCTTCTAATGTTATAACTTTTACTTTTACTATTTGACCTTCTTTTAAAACATCTTCTACTTTAGCTACTCTTTGATTGCTAATTTCGGAAATATGTAATAATCCTTCTTTTCCTGGCAACACTTCAACAAAAGCTCCAAACTTCGTAAGTTTTGTTACCTTTCCATCATAAATTTCATTTAATTCTACTGATTTTGTCTGAGCTTTCACTAATTCAATGGCTTTTTTCATCATTTCGGGCTCTCTTCCAAATATTGCTACACTTCCGTCATCTTCTATGTCTATAGAAACTCCAGTTTCTTCAATTATAGACCTTATCATTTTACCTCCAGGTCCTATTAATCCAGCTATTTTAGAAGGATCTATTTTTATCAATTCTATTTTAGGTGCGTTTTCAGCTACTTCAGGTCTTGGTTCTTTTATAACCGATTCCATTTTATCCATTATAGACATTCTTCCTTCTAAAGCTTGCTTTAACGCTATATCCATTATTTCTCTCGTTATACCTTCTATTTTTATATCCATTTGAATAGCAGTTATACCTTTTCTTGTTCCTGCAACCTTAAAATCCATATCTCCTAAATGATCTTCTAACCCTTGAATATCAGTTAGTACTGTGAAAGTATCCCCTTCTTTTACAAGACCCATTGCTATTCCTGCAACAGTGGATTTTATAGGAACTCCTGCTGCCATAAGGGCAAGCGAACCACCACAAATACTTGCTTGAGAAGAAGAACCATTTGATTCTGTAATTTCTGAAACAAGTCTTATAGTATAAGGAAAATCTTCCTCTTTTGGCATTACATATTTTAATGCTCTCTCTGCTAAATTTCCATGTCCTAATTCTCTTCTTCCAGGACCTCTCATAAATCCTGCTTCACCCACTGAATAAGGTGGAAAATTATAATGTAAAAAGAATTTTTTTCTAGTTTCATCTTCCATTCCATCCACTATCTGTTCATCAGTTTTACTTCCAAGAGTAGCTACCACTAATGCTTGCGTTTCTCCTCTAGTAAATAGTGCAGAACCATGAGGAATCGGCAATAAATCTACTTCTACTTCAATAGGTCTTATTTCTGTCGTAGTTCTACCATCGGTTCTATATTTTTTATATAAAATTGCATCTCTTACAACTTTTTTTTCTATACCATGATAATAATTTTTGAAATCTTTTTCTATTTCTCCAGAAAGTTCTCTTCCGTCCTCTTCAAATTTTCCAATAAATTTTTCAAACAATTCTAATTTTAAAGCATCTATTGCTTCATATTTTTCAAGCTTTCCTTGGGTCATTATAGCTACTTCTAATCTATCTCTGTAGCTATCTAAAAATTCTTTAACTTCTAAATCAACTTCTCTCTTATCAAATTTATATTTTGATACTTCAAACTGATTTAAAAATCTATCTTGCTCATAACATATTTCTTTTATTCTTTCATGACCAAATATTATAGCTTCAAGCATAATATCTTCTGACACTTCTTTCGCTCCTGCTTCAACCATAGTTACTGCATCTTTAGTTCCCGCTACAGATAAATATACTTCTGACACTTCTAGCTGTTCCGTAGTCGGATTTAATATATATTGCCCATCAATATACCCTACTGTTACTCCTGCAACTGTTCCTGCAAACGGAATATCAGATAATCCTAATGCGGCAGAAACTCCTATTGTTGCCAAATTTTCTGGTTGATTTATTTCATCATATGAAACCACAGTTATTACTATATGTACTGCATTTAGAAATCCTTCTGGAAATAAAGGTCTTATTGGTCTATCTACTAGTCTTGAAATTAAAACTTCATCTGTAGAAGGTTTTGATTCCCTTTTTATAAATCCTCCAGGAAACTTTCCTGAAGCATAAAATTTTTCAATGTAATCTACTGTTAATGGAAAAAAATCTTGACCTTCTTTTACATCTTTACTTCTAGTAGCTGTAACTAATAACACTGTTCCTCCACATTGAACTACAACAGAACCACCAGCCTGTCTAGCTATTTTCCCAGTACTGATTTTTACTTTTTGGTCTCCCAAATTAAAACCATAAATCTTTTCTTCAAACATTTAATTCCTCCTAAATTATTTTTCAAGTTTAAGAAGGGAGCAAATAATAGTAAAAACTTATATTTATTTTTTAATTAATTTTTACTTATTAATACATTAAATAACATAAAAATAAAAATTTTTACAATTACTTACTCTATTACATCTTCTTAAATTTTATAAATTATACCATTTTTGTGACTTTTTGACAATATATTATTAATATTTTAATTTATTGTAAAATTTGAACTATTTTTTTCTTGAAATAATCTTAAATCAATTGTATAATGAAATCAAAATCACTATTTAATTAAAAAATTGAGGAGCCTCGTTAAAAATGAATAATTTTAAAATTAATAATCAAAATGATACAAAAAAAGAAAACACTATTGGAAATGCATACTGTCCCTATATTTTACCTTCAGTACATTTGAAACCATTAAATGAAATCGAGAGAAGCATACAAAAAAAATATCGTTCTGAATTATGGTCTCCTTTTATTAAAGCTTTAAAAGAATTTGAAATGGTAAAAGATGGAGATAAAATTGCTGTTGCTATATCTGGCGGAAAAGACAGTTTACTTTTATCAAAACTTTTTCAAGAATTGAAAAGGGCGAGCAAAACAAATTTTGAAATTGTTTTTATTTCTATGAATCCTGGATTTAATAGCATAAATTTAAAAAATTTACAAAATAATTTAGAATATCTAGGAATTAATTGTGAAATATATGACGATAATATATTTGAAATTGCAGAGCAAATTTCAAAGGATTATCCTTGCTACATGTGTGCTAAAATGCGTCGTGGAAGTCTTTACTCAAAGGCTACTTCTCTAAAATGTAACAAATTAGCTTTAGGACATCACTTTGATGACGTAGTTGAAACTACTCTTATGAGTATGTTTTATATGGGAAAATTTGAAACAATGTTACCAAAATTAAAGTCTGATAATTTTGATATTGAACTTATTAGACCTTTGTTTTACGTAGAAGAAAAATCTATTATCAAATGGGTTAAAAACAATGGAATTTCACCAATGAATTGTGGATGCACAATCGCCGCAGGAAAAACTTCTAGTAAAAGAAGAGAGACAAAAGATTTACTTACTGAACTTGTAAAAAATAATCCTGACATAAAAAAACGTATTATTCAATCTACTCAAAATGTAAACTTAGAAAAAATATTAGGATGGAAAACATCTGAGGGAAAATTTTCATATCTAGATGATTTTAATAATATTATATAGCTGTTAAATAATATTAAAAAAACTAATATTATATTATACTATTTTATTTTTTATTAACGTACCATTTTCAATTGCTTCTCTCTTACTATATGATAATTTATTATAAACATTATCATATAGCCATTTTAATGATTTTTCCTTTGTGAATCCCTCATTTTATTTTCTGCTTCTATCATTACAGTTTTTATTATACAGTCACAACTAAAACTTTCAATGTCTTCTTCTGCATTTAGTATGTTTCTTCTGCTCACTTCATTAAATTGAAAAGGATAGAATTTACATTCAATAGCTTCTATTATATCCCAAAATGATATATCTTTTGGACCTTATCTAATCTGTATCCCCCTTTTACTCCTGGAACGGAATTTAAAATATTACTTTTATTTAATTTAGTAAATATTTTAGATAAATATGTTTCAGATATATTATGTAAATTTGATAATGCTTTTATGCCTATAGTTTGACTTTCTTTCATATTAATCATATAAAATAATGAATGCAGTGCATATTCTACTCCAACGGAATATTTCATTATAAAGATACTCTTTTTTTCTTTTTTTGTCAAATTATACTTGGCTATTTCAAAAACAAATCATATTATAGATATAGAGTGTCTTTAATACATTTAATTAGGAGGTAGAAATGAAAACTATTTTTAACGAAAAATTTATGGAAATTTTATAGCACGAAGGAGCTGTATCTGTTGTAACTTTGTCAGAAATAGGTGTCAATGTATCTAATACTTGGAATAGTTATTTAAGAATTCCAAGAGATGGAAAATTATTAATTCCTGCTTCTGGAATGAAAAAAACTGATAAAAATGTTGAATTAACGTTGAGTAAAAAAAATGTGAGAGGTCTTTGGGGAATGGGATCTAGTTTTTATTGGAAGGAAAGGCTTCTTTCATATATGAAGGAGAAGAATTTGAAATGATGAAAAATCTATTTTATTTTATGACACGAGTTTTAGAGATTAATGTAAAAAAAATTATTCAAACTTTGTAATAAAAAATATCCAACTACCATATGTAATTGGATATTTTTATTATAGTACTACTTTTAATAGTTCTTCAGCTGCCAGTATACCTAAGTTATTTGCTGCTAGAGGACTATCCCCCGTTAACAGTTTTCTGTCATTGTGAACCTGTCCTGTTATGCCTTCATTTATAATTTTAACTCCCAAATTTTCTAATCTTTCTGCTAATAACCACTTCAATTTTCCTGGCATATATCCTATTTCTTGGTTGGCACCCTCATCTAAAGAATCTGGAAATACTACCATTTCATATCCTTTAAATAAAAAATCTTTTTTATCTTCATCTATTGATCCAGCAAGTAATGCTGCTGGTCCATGGCAAAGAGTTATTATATGTTTATTCTTTTTAACTGCCCATGTCAATAATTTTTTTATATCATTACTTTCTGGTAAATTAGCCAATGCACCATGTCCCCCAGGAAAAAAAACTGCTATATAAGGTGAATCCTCATTATTTATATTGAATAATACATCACTTAATTTAAGTGGTTTTTCAAATTTTTCTAAATATTTCTCGTAAATATCCATAACAACTTTATCCTCTTCTGGCATAGCCCACATTTCAAGCTTAACAGAATTTCCAGATAATGTTGAAACTTCTATTTCAAAACCTGCATAATGCATATGAAGCATTGGAAGTAATGTTTCTACCGGATGATTTCCAGTTGAAAATATCTTTCCATTTTTCATTTTAACATACCTCTCGTCTGATGCCACCATTAGTACCTTATATTTTTTACCAATATATGGTTTTTCAAATTTAAATCCATTAAAATCTGTCACTTTACTAGTATAGAGACTTAATGAATATTCAGATGGGAAATACGCATTATTCTCAGCTTTATCTCTTACAGGTTCTTTACTTAATTCTAACATTTTTAAAATCTCCTCTTTTATTAAAATATTTGCTTACACATACAACTAGATGCAGTTTATAATATTTTTTATATTTTGTCAATATTATCTTAAATTACATATTTCTCATATTTTTCAATAATTTTGATTGATGATGATACTGTTAATTTAGCTCCTTCATCTACATATTCTATTTTTTCTACAACACAATTTTTATGAAGTTGTGATATTATCGAACTTTCGTCATAAGGAATTAAAAATGTCACTATTTTTTCTTCTCTTGGTAAAAATTCAATAGTCATGTCTAATAGTTTATCTATATTAATATTTTTAAATGCACTTATTTCTACTGTTTTATAATTACTATATGCTTTTCTTATTTTATCTATTTGATCCTGTGTTGCTACATCACATTTATTTAATACCAAAAACATTGGTTTATCCATGCATTTCAACTCTTCTAAAATATTTTCAACTGCTTCTATTTGAATAAGTGCTGTTTCACTATAAGCATCAATAACATGTAGTATTAAATCTGAGTAAATAACTTCGTCCAATGTTGATTTAAATGATTCAACTAAATCATGTGGCAATTTTCTAATAAATCCAACTGTATCTGTAAGTGATGCGACCCTTTTATCTGGTAATAAAAATGTTCTAACAGTTGTGTCTAATGTAGCAAATAACATATCTTTTGATAAAACATGATCTTTTTGTATTGACTTATCATCAGAATATAAATCTACCAATATATTTCTCAATGTTGATTTACCCACATTTGTATATCCTACTAATGACAACTTAGGTATTCCTGATTTATTTCTTCTAGTTTTTTGAGTATGCTTTGATTTTTGTATCTTTTCTAATTCTTGTTTCAATAAATGTATTGTTTCTTTTATTCTTCTTTTGTCTAACTCTAGCTTTTGTTCTCCTGCCCCTCTTGTATTTCCACTTCCACCTTGTCTTGATAATGTAATACCATATCCTAAAAGTCTAGAACTTTTATATTTTAGTTGAGCTAATTCTACTTGTATTTTTGCTTCTTTTGTTTTTGCACGCCTTGAAAATATTTCTAAAATTAACATTGTTCTGTCAATTACTCTGCAACCTAGGCTATCAACTAAATTTTTTGACTGTATTCCTGTTAATTCTTCATCAAATATTATTAAATTAGCATTTTTCACTTGTTTTAATAAATTCAACTCTCTCACTTTACCGCTACCTATGAAATATGCATTATCTACTTGATTTTTCTTTTGCAACACTTTTTCTATTACTTTTATATCACAAGCATCTGCCAGCTCTTTCAATTCATTTAAACTTTCTTCTGTATCTATTCCAACTATTATAGCTCTTTCTAAATTATCTTCTTTTATTTCGTTTTCTCTAAATTCTTTTTCTATTTTTTCATATTTACCACTTAAATCCATAGACTCTATCTCATCTATTGTCAATATTGGTGATTCTTCATAAGATAATTCTCCATCAATAAATTTACAAAACCCTAATGAAACTCCTGTTATTTTATCGTCAGTAATTCCTATTGCAGATATTACGTCTAATCTCATTGCTTGAAGTGCAGATATATCCACATTAGATAATTTTGCACTTGAATTTGGATGTGTATGTATTATCCTAACTCCTGATAATTTACTTTTACTAGTGTCGATAATCGGAAGAGATGCAGTATTACTATCTCCTATTGATATTCCTATAACAGATCCTTTTCTATTTATAGCTACACATATTTCTCTATTTATTTTACTTGTTACTTCTACAATTTTATTTATTATATCTATATTTGCTAAACTTCCTTTTTCAGTTTTAATATCATGTATCTCTTCTAATTCATTTAACATATACTCTTTAATACCATTAGTATTTCCCTTTATCATAAAATCACTTCCTCTCAGCTTTTAGTATATCACTATAAAATAAAAAAAGCAATATATCAAATATATTTTGGCATATTCCTTTAAAAATAAATTATGATTATAATAAATCCATTATTAATAAGCTTTATAAACTTTTTTATTTCATCCTTTTTATTTCTATATTAGGTGTTTCAAAATCATGGTCAAATGTTCTTATAGAAAAAATCCCTCTTTTTAATTTACTTATAACCATATTATTAGGTACATTATTCATTGGCTTTGTAGAAACCACTATTTCATAATTACCGTCTTTATCAGTTTTAAGATTATTTGAGTTAAAAAATTTTACATCCTCACTAAATGGTGTAGTCCATAATTGATTATAAAATAAAAATATAAAATATTGATTTTTATCTATTTTCCCTGATATTGATAAATATGAGTCATCTGTAATATCTATAAATGCACCTTCATAAGCAACTGTTTTATTTGGATATAAATTACTAACAAAAGGATTATTTATATCTAAATCATCATCATATTTATTTACTACTGGTTTTATTTGTTCAGTCAAAAATTCTGAACTTCGATAAAGTGATTCCATTAGTTCAACAGCCATTTTACCTCTGAAATTTTTATCTACTGTTTTTTTATTTTTTGGTTCCTTAATACATAAAACCTTTGGTTTTTCATTATCAATAGTATAATCATTTCTGTAATATCTTATTATTACTATATAGTCATCTTTTCCTAATTCTAGATCTGGAATTGATTTTTTATCTGAAGATAGCTTTAAAGAAAAATCTTTTTTATCTGTAACAGTTATAGAATTTGATATTCTATTTATACCATTTTCTTTCTTGTATGACGTTATTTCTAAAAACACAATATTATTCATAGAACCAGAAATAGTATAATCTGCTTTTGGATCTAAGAAAAATGAAAAATATTGTGTATCGGGATTATTTCCAGCAAATTTCCTTTCAGAATCTATCCAATTTATCAGTTTTGGTTCATAAAGACTGCTATCATCAGTTAATATTTCTTCTGAAAAAGAATATATTGATTTTGTTACCATTTCAGCTTCATATTTTTCTGTTTCATTAAAATTATTATTTTTTCTTATTTCTTTTATAAATGTATTATATTTATTTTTTAATTCAGAATGATAATCCATTCTCCCACTAGCATTTGTAATCACTGACAAAATTAAAAATATCTTAACAACAAAAGCAAAGCTTCTTATTTTCATATAATATCTCCTCTATATTTTTATGTCCGAATGTTTTAACTAAAATAAGTTTTATACATTGATTCACGTAATTTAATCTATTATGTGTACTGCTTCCTCATCAAAACCAAAACTTAATATTTCTCCAATTTTCTTTATTTCTTTTCCGTGAGGATTTGTTAAAGTCAATTCTATTATCCCATTAGGTGATTTAACTTCATATTCATGATTTTCTCCCATAAATACACTTTTTGTAACTTTTAATTTTATTGAATCATCTGCAAAATTAACAGATTCTGGTCTGACTACTACTTTAACTGTATCTCCAACATTATGTTTTGTTTCCCTATTTATATTATATTCAACACCAAGAACATTTATTTTTGTTCTATCACCTAGTTTTTCCAATATCTTAGCATCTAGTATATTAGCTCTCCCTATGAATTTTGCAACAAATTCACTATTTGGTCTTTGATATATTTCAAAAGGACTACCAACTTGAGCTATTTCCCCATCTTTCATTATGACTATTTTATCTGATAAAGCCATTGCTTCAGCTTGATCATGCGTAACATATATGGATGTTATACCCACTTCTTGTTGTAATTTTCTAATTTCATCTCTCATATGTAATCTTAATTTAGCATCTAAATTTGATAAAGGCTCATCAAACAATAGTACTCCAGAATTCATTATTAATGCTCTCGCAAGAGAAACTCTTTGTTGTTGGCCACCTGACATTTGCGACGGTACTCTTTCAGAAAAATCTTCCATTTTCATAAGTTCTAATATTCTAGCAACTCTTTTTCTTATTTCTTCTTTACTTTTCTTTTTTATTTTTAGACCATAAGATATGTTGTCATATACATTCATATGTGGAAATAAAGCATAGTTTTGAAACACCATAGATATATCTCTTTTATCGGGTGTTAAGTGTGCTACATCTTTTCCATCTATTATAATTTGTCCTTCTGTTGGAATTTCAAAACCTGCTATCATTCTAAGAGTAGTAGTTTTTCCACAGCCTGATGGTCCTAGTAAACATACAAATTCTCCAGGTTCTATAGTTAAGTTAACATCCTTTACAGCTGTTACTTTCCCTGTTTTTGTTAAAAATGTTTTTGTTAAATTTTTTATATCAACTTTTTTAGATTCTTTCATAATTAAAATATCTCCTTCATTATTTTTTAGCGCCCATAAGTCTCATTAATAATCTTACTATTAACATAAATAATGAAACTATAAGTATTAACAACGTACAATATGCAGAAGCTATCCCTATTCTTCCTTGATCTATGTTATTCATAATTTCTGGTGTAAGAAGTTTCCATTTAGCTGATATTAAAAATACTACTGTACTAACTAACGTCATACTCCTTGCAAATGAATACATTACACCACTAAAAAATGCCTCTCTTATCATAGGAATTGTAACTTTAAAAAATGTCTGTACGCTATTTGCTCCTAATATTGTTGATGCTTCTTCTATAGAAGGATCAATTTGATTTAGTGCTGTCATTCCACTTCTAACTCCCACTGGCAAACTTCTTATTATAAATGCCATAACTATTATAAACCCTGTCCCTGTAAGTGTTGGAACAATATTAAAATTTGTTCCTGGTATTCTAAAGTAAGCTCTATTGTAGCTTAATGCATACCCTATACCTATTATAGTTCCTGGTATTGCTAATGCCATTATTGTTGTAAATTCAATAAATGTCTTTCCTAAAAAATTCTTTCTAACTATTAAAAATGCTATTACCATTGAAAACACACTTGCAGCAAGCGTAGCTATTAGAGATAAATTTGTTGTTGTTATAATAGGTGCTACTCTATTTGTAAATCTAAATATATCTTGATAATGTTTCAATGTGAAGTTATTTCTTAATCCAAATATTTCAACAAATGAACTTATTGGAATAAGTATATACATTGCTATTACAAACGATGTTAAAATAATTAATATTGTCATTATCGGAATAACTGCATTTTTGTTTTCTAATAATTCTCTATCTTTTGAAACTTTTCCCGTAACTGTAACATACGATTTTTTATCAGTAAAATACTTTTGAATAGCAAATATTGTTATAGACATCGTCAAAAGTATCATAGATAACGCTGTCGCTACTCCTAATTCATAATTTCCAACACCTTCTTGGTATATTTTAACTGCTATTGTCTCAAATTTTCCCCCTATAACAAATGGGTTCGCATAATCTGCTATTGATTGCACAAATACCAGTAAAAATGCATTTGCCATACCCGGCGCCATTAAAGGTAATGTTACCGTAGTAAATACTTTCCATCTTGAAGCTCCTAAAGATCTTGATGCCTCTTCTACAGAAGGATCTATCATCTGTAATAATCCCACTAACATCATATATGCTATCGGAAAAAAGCTTAGTACTTGTACTAATAATAATCCATGAAAACCGTATATTTCAAAATTTCTCAAACCTAATAATCTATTTGTTATTAAACCTTGTCTTCCAAATAATAATATAGCCGATAATGCTACAACGAAAGGTGGAGATATTATTGGTAATATTGCTATAAAGTCAAATATTCTTTTCCCTCTTATTTTTACATAAACTGAGGCATATGCAAAGAAAAAACCTATAACCAATGAAATCAAAGAAGTCGCTACACCTAAATAAACTGTATTTATTATAGATCTAAAATTACCTTGTGACATAAATGAACTCACATAGTGATTTAAACTAAAAACAAAATTACCTCTTTTTCCTATGTTTATACTTTCTAAGAATATATTCCATAAAGGTACTAATACAAAGAAAGAAACTACTACTAATGAAAATATGATTGTTATTAATAAAATTGGATCATTTAACAATTTTCTAGCATTTTTCAATTCATAGTTTATCCTCATTTTAAATTCTTTCCCCATTTCTCCTCCTAACAAAAATTTAAACCCATCCTATATTACATATGTATTATAGAATGGGATTATAATATTATTTACAAATTTGAATAAATTTAATCTTTTTCAGGTGCTTTAGCATTTGTCTCCAATGTAAATCTTTCAACTAACGCTTTTTTATTTTTTCCTGCCCAACTAAAATCATATTTTATTAATTTTGCACCTTTTACTAAATCTACTTCTTTTGGATCAATAGCATTTTTATTTGTTAAAAATTGATACGACCCTACTGTTTGTCCCATTTCTTGTATTTTTTTAGTTAAAACCCAATCAATAAATTTCTTTGCAGCTTCTTGATCTGGACCATTTTTCAATAATGCAACTCCACCTATTTCATAACCTGTTCCTTCTGATGGTGCAGATAAAATTATATCAGTATATCCTTCTTTTTGGTATTTAACACCATCATGTAAGAATGTTATACCTACTGTTGCTTCTCCACTTCCAACCATTCTTCCAGGCGCTGTCCCTGATTTTGTATATTGTCTGATTTGACCATTTAACTTTTTCAAATATGTAAATGCTTCATCTTCACCCATCAACTGTACCAATGTAGCTAACATTGTATAAGCCGTTCCTGATGATCCTGGATGTGCTACAACTATTTCACCTTTATATTCAGGCTTTAACAATTCTTCCCATGATGCTGGCATTTTCAATCCTTTTTCTTGCAATGCTTTTTGATTTCCTACAAATCCTAAATATCCTGTATATATCCCTGTCCATATACCTTTATCATCTTTATAACCATCTTTTATATTTACTGCTTCTGGAGATACATATGCTTCTATTAAACCTTCTTCATTAGCCGCTACTATACCGTCAACTGGACCTCCATACCAAACTGATGCTGTCATATTATCTTTTTCTGCTTTAAGTCTTGCTAACGTTTCACCACTACTCAATCTTACAAATTCTGTTTTTATTCCTGTTTCTTTTTCAAATTCTTGTGCTATCAATGCTGCATGATCTTCTTGTAATCCAGCATAAAAAACTAGTTTTTGTTCCTTTTTTTCTGTTGTTTTTGCGCCTCCGCCACCGCACGAAACAATTCCTAAAACAATTGCTAAACCAAACAATATTTTTTTCATAATTCATCCTAAAATTTAATTTCAATGTTAAATTGTAACTTATAGTATCATATTGTTAATATATTTAATAATATATTAATGTAATCTATAATAAATTTACTATTTAATTAGTTAATAAATCAATCAATCTCAATATTATAAACTCTACTAAGCTGGCCTAATATTGACAATAACTCTGATTCATCTATTTCTTTTGGTAAAGTAACATAAAATATTTTGGTGTATATTTCTTCTCCTTCACTATATTCTATATGTTCTGATTCTTGTTTTATAACAGAAATATCATATTTCCAAAATGTTCTTAATATTTTTTCTTCTGACGTATATTCGTATATTATTCTAACTGACAACACTTTATTACTTTTTATATATTTTAACTCAAACTGTCTAAGTAATATAAGTGAACCATATAAAAACATAGTTGCTATAATTCCAATATCAATATTTCCATTACCTATTATCATTCCTATTGCAGACATAACCCACAACACTGCTGCTGTAGTAATTCCTCTTATTTTATCTTTGCTTTGCATTATTACACCAGCACCTAAAAATCCCATTCCTGAAACAATTTGTGCTGTTATTCTTCCATTATCTACTTTCAATACATTAGCTAACTCTGGTGAATTTTTTATTAACTCAATTGTTTCGTTAAATAGTATTTTCTGATATATTGATATTATACAAGAGCCCATACAAACTAGTATGTTAGTTAAAAAACCCGCTGCCTTACCTCTTTTTTTTCTCTCTATTCCTATTAGTCCACCAGCTCCTATAGCAACTGATATTCTAGCTATTATTGATAAATAATTCAATTTATTCTCCCCTTTTTAATATTTTTATATAAAAATTATTTGTTAATTTATATATGATATTATATTATATATAAAAAAATTGTTCAAATTATATTTAACTCTATACATAAATTTTACCTCATTTTTGAGTTTTTTCAAGCGTTTATATTAAATAACATAAAATTATTATTTAAAAAAACAAAAAGCATCTTTAATAAGAAATTATTTTTTATTATTTTTTTTCAAATATAATCTATAATATATAGCTTAGTTAAAAAACAATAGTTATTTATCTTGACATTTAATAATATATCTTATATAATTTCATATGTAATTTAAATTATTTTTTTATATATTTAGGAGGTAACTATGAATCAAAAAACTTTAATTAATGCTCTTATACAGGCTAAATCAAAAGAACAAGTAATAATGAAAAATATTTTCCTTATTTTAAGTGGTACCCTTTTTATCGCTTTAGTGGCTAATTTAAAAATTGTATTGCCTTTTACTCCAATTCCTATAACTGGAGGGACATTTGCAATAATACTAGTTGGACTTACTTATGGTAAAAAATTAGCTCCTGCAACTCTATTATCATATATCGTAGCTGGATCTGTTGGATTGCCTGTTTTCGCTGGATATAGAGGAGGAATTCCATTTTTTTCTCCTAGTGGTGGATATCTTATAGGATACTTCTTTGCTGCGTTAATCTGTGGTTATTTCGCTGATAAAGGATGGACGAAATCTTATTATAAGACTATTTTTGTTATAATACTAGCAAATATCGCTATATACACTTTTGGTTTAATACAACTTTCATTTTTTATAGGAAACAAAAATGTATTTATGGCTGGTTTATACCCATTCATTCCAGGTGATATTATAAAAATGACTATGGTTACATTGATATTACCTACAATTTGGAAATTTGTAAGAGAGAATTAAAATGAGAAAAATAAAAAAAAGTGAAAATGAAGATAGCAAAATTGATGTAGAAAAAAGTTATAGAGCATCAAATGAAAAAGGATCATTTTTTATTAAAGATGAAAAAAAATCAACTAAAATACTTATAATTTTAAGTTGGATATTACCTTTTTATGGATTATTTTTCATATATTTAGCAAAAATGTCGTTATATGAAAAGGCAAAATCTATGGTTTGTAAAATTTTAAATTTTGGTTTTACAGTTATTTTAATCGAATTTATGCTAGTTTCAGCTATGCAAATGCTAGCTTTTTCAAAAGTTCCAGGATTTGTTATATACACTTTAATATCCATAATACTAGGAATTTTTGTTTGGGCTATTATAGAACATATTATTGCAACATCAAAATGGTTGAAAAATGAAGATTATTCGTATAAATTTACTACTGAAATTTTTAAACCTTGGAATAATATTAATTAATTAAAAAATTTAATAATATATAAAAGAACTATATTAATAAAGTAAAGTGATGTTAATTTCAATCTTTACTTTTAAAATAGTTCTTTTTATTATTAAAATTATTTTAAATTTATTCTTCTAACCATCCTTTTGATTTTTCTACAGCTTTTTTCCATTCTTTAAAATATCTATTTCTACTTTCTTCGGATAAATTTGGAATAAATTCATTTTCTAATCTCCATCTGTTATTTATCTCTTCTTTATCTTCCCAAAACTTCACAGCTAATCCAGCTAAAAATGCAGCACCTAAAGCTGTCGTTTCTGTTATTTTAGGTCTCAAAACCCTCATATTAAGTATATCTGATTGAAATTGCATTAAAAAATTATTTGAAACTGCGCCTCCATCTACCTTTAAAGAATTTATAGAAATACCAGAATCCTCCTTCATAGCTTCGATTAAATCTTTAGACTGATAAGCTATAGATTCTAATGCTGCTCGTATTATGTGGTTTCTATTACTTCCTCTAGTCAGACCTATTATAGTCCCCCTTGCATACATATCCCAGTGAGGAGAGCCTAATCCCACAAAAGCTGGAACTAGATAAACTCCACCATTGTCTTTAACTTTAGTAGCAAAGTATTCCGTGTCTTCAGAATCACTAAATAATTTCAATTCATCTCTTAACCATTGCACAACAGCTCCTGCGACAAATATACTTCCTTCTAAAGCATATTCAACTTTTCCATTCATACCTATGGCAATAGTTGTTAAAAGTCCATTATTAGATTTTATGCATTTTTCTCCTGTATTCATAAGCATAAAACATCCAGTACCATAAGTATTTTTTATATCTCCACTTTTAAAACATGCTTGCCCAAATAAAGCAGATTGTTGATCACCTGCTATTCCTGAAATTGGTATAGTAGTTCCATCTTCTTCTCCCATTGTAAGTCCCATTTTAGTTTTACCATAAACTTCACTAGATCCTTTCACTTCTGGGAGCATACTTTCAGGAATACCTAATTCATTTAATATTTTTTTATCCCAACTTAATTTTTTTATATTATATAACATTGTCCTAGAAGCATTAGTATAATCTGTAACATGAACCTTTCCCCCTGTTAATTTCCATACTAACCAACTGTCAACTGTCCCAAATAAAAGTTCTCCTTTTTCAGCTTTTTCCCTAGCACCTTCCACATTATCTAAAATCCATTTTATTTTAGTTCCTGAAAAATAAGCATCTATTATTAGTCCTGTGTTTTCTTTTATATATTCTTCAATGTTTCTTTTCTTTAAATTTTCACAAATTTCAGCTGTTCTTCTACATTGCCATACAATTGCATTATAAATAGGTTCTCCTGTGATTTTATCCCAAACTATTGTTGTTTCTCTTTGATTAGTAATACCTATGGCTGCAACATCTTTTAGTGAAATACCTGATTTTGCTACTACCTCTGTTAATACAGATCTTTGTGTAGCCCAAATTTCCATTGGATTATGCTCTACCCATCCTGGTTCAGGATAAATTTGAGTAATTTCTCTTTTAGAAGTAGAAATTACATTCAAATTTTTATCAAATATTATTGCTCTCGAACTCGTTGTCCCCTGATCTAATGAAATAATATATTTTTTTTCAAGACACATCTATGTATCCTCCACTAACTTCTTTTGTATTTTTATATACCACAGTCTATTTTAAAATGCCCAATTACCTTTTCTAAACACTGCTTCTCTTTTTCCATCTTTTGTTATTCCATCTATTTCCATTTCAAAATCTCCAATCATAAAATCTACATGTGTTATAGACTGATTTACATGAGCTTTATCTAATTCCTCTTCGCTCATATTAGGACCATTTTTTACATTTGTAGGGTATGCAGCACCTAAAGCTAAGTGACTAGAAGCATTTTCATCAAATAATGTTTCATAAAACATTATTCCTGAATTTGAAATAGGAGAATCAAAAGGAACTAATGCAACTTCTCCTATCCTTTTTGATTCTTTATCATTATTTAACAACTCTTTTAAAATATCATATCCTTTTTCGGCTTCAAAATCTACCACTTCACCGTCTTTAAAAGTCAATTTAAAGTTATCAATTATATTTCCTTGATAAGATAAGGGTCTTTTATTAGACACATAACCATCAACTCTATACTTGTCCCCCGCAGTAAAAATCTCCTCTGTAGGCATATTAGGAATAAAACTTATACCTTTTTCATTTTTACTCCCTGCCGCTACCCAAATATGATTTTTAGGAAGACCAACAATCAGATCTGTTCCTTTAGATTTATAGTGTAATGATTCGTATTGTTTATCATTCAAATAAGTTGCTCTTTCCGTCAAATTTTGCTTGTGTTCTTTCCACGCTTTTACAGAATTTTCATCGTTTACCCTTACTGTTTTAAATATTTCTTCTAATAATTTTGCTTGTGCTTTATCCTCATTAGATTCTTCAGGAAATACTAGTTTAGCCCATTCTTTCGATGGATAACTTGCAATTACCCATGAATTTATATCATTCATAACTCTTGAACGATAATATTTAAACGCTTCTCCCATATTTTTTGCAAAAGCTCCAAGTTTTTTAGGATCTATTCCTTCTAATAATTTTGGAGAACTACCTAAAATATGAATAAATACTACGTTATTATCTAAATAGTAATTTCTTTCATCTACTGCCCATTTTGGTATTGTAGAATATATTTCTTCTGATTTATATTCAGCGTGAAGTCTAGTCAATTTGTCATCACCTAGCTTTACATTTACATCACTAGCTCCAATCTCATATGCTTTTTCAACTATTTTATAAACTAACGGAAGAGAATTTGTAGTACAATTTATCCATACTTTTTGATCTTTTTGAACATTTGCTCCTATTTTCACTATTATTTCTGCGTATTTATCTAATTTATCTTCAAAATTTTCAATATATTTCATATTTCATATTCTCCTTCTTTTTTATTTATATTTTATTTATATTTTATTTATATTTTATTTATATTCTTTTATTTTTTGTTCTATTTCCTTTTTTTCTAAAAAACCAGTTAATGTACAAACTTGCTTTCCATCTTTAAATATTATCATAGTAGGTAAGCTTCTTATTTTAAATTTAGAAGGTAATTCACTATATATGTCTGTATCAACCTTCACTATTTTACAATATGAATTTTCAGATAAATCATCTAAAATTGGACTAAGCATTTGACAAGGTCCACACCAAACAGCATAAAAATCAACTAATGTTACCCCTTCTGATAATATTGTATCTTTTTCAAAATCTTCTCCAGAATAATGTACTACTTTACTCATTTTATCCTCCATTTTTTATTAACTTATATATTAATTTAAAAATTTATTTAAAAACTTCTCCTGCTTCTTTATACCATAAAACTAAATCTAATCTATCCATCTCTATTCCTGAAAATTTAGAATATTCTCTCATTTTTTCTTCTATTTCATAATATTTTTTTTCAGTAATTGATTTTGGAACTTCATTTATAACATTTAATTCTGCAAGATTTCTTAAAATATGTCTATCAAGTATTGCTATATTTTCTCCAAAACCAAGGTTTCTAAGGACATGATTTGCTTCTTTCAACCCCATTCCTTTTATATTTTTTAATATCCAATCTCTTTTTTCAAATACATCTCCTAGATTTGACAATATAGCCTTAGGTTGTAATTTACCATCTACTGTCATTAATTCTCTAAGTCCAACTAAATATCTAGACTTATTATTTTTAAATCTAACAATATTCAAATATTCAACCATTTCTTCAGAAGTTCCTGTATATAAAAGGTCATTTTCAACTAAGTTTGTAATGGCTTGCCAAGCGTTTCTGGCTTTAGATTGAGGTGTCAAAATACAAAAAGCCATTTCTGCGAAAACTTCCCTTTCGGTCCCTTTCCATGCTTTTTTATATCCTTTTATAGCTTCTTCAGCATCTTTTTTCATACTACTATAGACTTCAAGTATTTTATTGTGAAGTTCTTTATTTAGTCTTTTTTCCAATGTTTTTTCTTTTTCCAATTTTGTTACTCCTTTTTAATATTAATTATATTCACTTTTAAATATTATAACATATTTTTATTAATAGTAAAATATTTCTTATAACAATTTAAACTACTGAATTTTATATCATTTTGGCCTTACTATTCCGCAAAAAAATTCTCAATTATTACTTTCAAAGCATCTTCATTGTTATTAGATGACTGAAACTTTGATATTAATTTTACTTCATCATTTGCATTTTCAACAGCTACAGGCATTCCTGATATTTCAAGCATTGAAATATCATTTCCACTGTCTCCTACAGCTATTACTTCTTCTATTTTTATATTTTCTATTTCTGATAATTTTTTCAAAGTTTTTCCTTTGTTCACATTTTTATTAGCAATCTCTAAAAAAATTGGTTTTGAAATAGCAATAAAATAATCTTTTCCATGAATTTTTTTCATATGTATTTCTGCTTCTTTTATTTCCTCTGGTTCTCCTATTAACATGCATTTAGCAGTTTCATGAATTTCTTTTTTTTCTAATTCTTCCAATGTATTAAAAATTTCTAATTTCATTTCACATTGATCCGCCTCATATTTTACATATTTAGTATTTTTACTCCCATAAACTGTGTCATCAGCATACAAAACCATTGGAATTCCTATTTTTTTTGAAAAATTATAAATATTTTCGATATCTTTTTTACATAATCCTTCATGAAATATAACTTTATTTGTAGCCATTTCTATTAACTGCCCTCCATTAAATGAAAGCACATACCCGCCATATTTATCCATTTCCAATTGTTTTGCCTGTTTTAACATAGCAAAACTAGGTCTTCCACTTGCTAGAACAAATTTAACTCCTTTTTTTTGAACATCTATTATAGATTTAATGTTACCATCAGTTAGTTCATGCTCATCATTTAAAAGAGTCCCATCCATATCTGTTGCTATTAATTTGTATTCCATATTTCCTCCTATTTTATTTTTAACTATATGTATTTATTAATATTCATATCTAGTATTCTGAAAATTAATAAACATTATAAAAAATTAAATCTTATTTATAATTTTATAATAATTTTATCAAATCATTTATTTCTTCTTCTGTTGTTGCCCAACTTGTAGCAAACCTTATTATCGTCTTATTTTCATCATATTTTTCCCAAAATGAAAAATGAACTTTTTTAGATAATTCTTCCATTTTTTTATTTTCAATTATAACAAACTGCTGATTTGTAGGAGATTTTAATAAAAAGTTATATCCTTTATCTTTTAACTTATCTCTTAATAATTGTGCCATTTTTACTCCATGCTTACTTATTTCAAAATAAAGATTATTCGTAAAAAGTATATCAAATTGTATCCCTAAAAATCTTCCTTTAGCAAGTAGTCCTCCTTCTTGTTTTATTATAGAAACAAATCTTTTAGGTGAATTTCCTTTAGGAAAAACTACAGCCTCTCCAAACATAGCTCCTACTTTAGTACCACCAATATAAAAAACATCACATACTTCTGATATAAATGGCAAATCAACATCATTTCCTTCAGACATCAATCCATATCCAAGTCTCGCTCCATCTAAAAATAATGGTATTTTATATTTTCTACATATTTCAGAAATTTTATTTAATTCGTCTTTTGTATACAATGTTCCGTATTCTGTAGGATAAGAAATATAAACCATCCCAGGATAAACCATGTGCTCATTATTCTTATCACTATGATATTCCTCTAAATAATTTTTTAATTCTAATGCATCCATTTTACCATTGTGATTTGATATATTTAATACTTTATGTCCTGTAAATTCTATTGCTCCTGCTTCATGAGTGTTTATATGCCCAGTATCAACAGATATCACTCCTTCATAAGATTTTAAGAGTGAATTTATAACAATAGCATTTGTCTGCGTTCCACCCGTCAAAAAGAATACTTCTGCTTTCTCTTTTTTACATGCCTTTCTAATTTTATTTTTAGCACTTTCAGTATATTTATCTAGTCCATAACCCACTAAGGATTCATCATTTGTTTTAATTATACCTTCTAAAATAGATTTATGGGTCCCCTTTATATAATCATTACCAAAATAAAGCATAATTCTCCTTTCAATTATTAACTTCTATTCTATATTAAATCAGCTAAAATTTATTATTTTAAACTAAATCTTAAATAAAATACTAATATACTAATCCTTTTTTAACATCTATATGCCTTAACTTATCATCCACAATCATTCCTACTTCGTTTCTTGCTCTTTCATACCAATGTTTAGCTTCATCAAATCTTTCTAATGTTTCATAGAGCTCTGCCATATTATATATTGCTCCATTATAACCGTTATCTATAGCTTGATAATACATAACTTCAGCCATTTCAAAATTTCCAGTTATAAAATATAAATATCCTAAATTATTCATAGCTCCTGTATGATTTTTTTCTATAGCTTTCTGATACATTCTTTCAGCTTGATCATATTTTTTATCTTTAAAATAAAGAACTGCCATATTATTCATAGAATATTCATCATGATTTTTTATGCCTTCTAAATAATATTTTTTAGCTTTTTCTATATCGAATCTTAATTCATTTAAAACTCCAAGATTATAGTAAGAATATTTATCCCCTAATTCTAAAGCTTTTAAATACATTTTTTCTGCTTTATCATACTTTTTCTGTTCTTTATATAACTCTCCAAGCTTATTTATCCCATCAATATTATTAATATTTGACATTTCTAAATAACATTTCTCAGCCATATCTTCCTTTCCTAATTTATGATACATTATTCCTAAATTAAGCATGGCCTCGACACTACCGTTTTCTATAGCTTTAAAATACCAGCTTTGACCTTGGGAATATTTACCTATAGAAGTAAAAAGTACCCCTAAATCATTCATTACCTCTACATTTTTTCCATTCTCCAATTCTTTAATTTTTTTTTCTATTATCTCATTTATATTTGAATTCAAAATTTCCATATTTCACCTACTTATTACAATTTTATAAAATATATTATACACTAAATTATTTATTTTATAAACAAAAAAAGAGTTATATTTAAAAATTTATTTTTAATATAACTCTTTTACTTCACTATTTTACAATTAATTTTTACGATAATATTATAAAAATAAAATTTTATTTTTTAGTCATTAATTTTATTTAAAAATTTTTCAAATTCTTTTTCTCCATTTTTATCATTTTTAAATACTCCGCAATTTTCAAGAACTTTAGAAAATGTATCTCCTATAGCATTTCTTAAAAACTCTTCGATATTTTTGTTTACTAAATCTCTAAGTTCATGTTTTTCTAAATAATATTTTATCCATTCTGTATGTTTAGTTAATTCTTTATCCTCATTCATTTTTTCATACATCTCTTCATAATTTATATTTTCATTATGCTTGTTATTTGATTTTATTTCTAAAATAAATTCTTTTATTTTATTAATTTCTTCCTTTAATCTTCCAGGAAGTATAGCAAGTCCCATAACTTCTATTAACCCAATATTTTCTTTTTTTATATTATGATATTTTTCATGAGGATGAAATATTCCAAGAGGATGATTTTTATTTGTTAGATTATTTCTCAATACTAAATCTATTTCATATTTCCCGTCTTTAAATCTAGCTATAGGCGTTATTGTATTATGTCTCTCACCTTTTGTATGAGAATATATATCTATTTTTTCAGAATTAAATTCTATCCATTTTCCCAAAATTTTATCAGAAAGTTCTATTAATCTTTCCTTATCTCCACGAAGTCTTATTACTGACATAGGCCAACTCACTATCCCAGATTCTATATCTTCATAATTTTTAATTTTTATTCTTTTCTTTATTTTAGCCTTTTCCATAGGAAATTCATGCCTACCTGCCTGAAAATGATCATGACTTAATATAGAACCTCCAACTATTGGTAGATCAGCATTAGAGCCTATAAAATAATGAGGGAACTTCTCGACAAATTCAAGTAATCTCTTAAATGAGCATTTATCTATTTTCATTGGTCTTTCTATACTTGAAAATACTATAGAATGTTCGTTATAGTATGTATAAGGTGAATATTGAAAATACCAATCTTCTTTATCTAAATCAAGTTTTATTATTCTGTGATTTTGTCTTCCTGGATGTTCTAACCTTCCCATATATCCTTCATTTTCCTTGGATAAAAGTCCTTTTGGATAATTTTTTGAAATTTTATCTTTTGCTAAAATTATTTCTTTTGGATCTTTTTCAGGTTTAGATAAATTTATTGTAATCTCTAATTCACCGTAATTATTTTCATAAGTCCAATGAATATTTTTAGATATTCTATCTGTTCTTATGTAATTACTTTTTCTAGATAAATCATAAAAATATTCTGTTGCACTTTCCTTACCATCGTTTTCGTATTTATCCCAAAATTTATTTCTAATATTTGAGGTTCTAGGTACTATTTGACCCATTATTTTTGAATTTAACAAATCATGAAATGTTGCTGTATTATTTTTTATTTTTCCATTTTCAGAGGCCCAATTAACTATATTATTCAATAATTTAGATGGATATTCTAATTTTTCTATTTCTTTTTTTATAATTTCTTTTTCTTCATCTGAAAAACATCTATATGTATCCAACTCTATACATTCTAGTACAAAATTTGTAATAAGTATCTTGTCTTCCTCATCCACAAACCCATTTTTTACAGAATATTCCATAAGTTTTTCAACTTCTAAATATATATCCATTTTCAATTCACTCCCATTGCCTAAATTTTAATCTAATATTTTCTATTAAGTTCCCATTTCCATGCTGATTCTATTATATCATTTAAACTATATTTAGGCTCCCAACCTAGTTCTATTTTAGCTTTTGAAGAATCCGCAACTAATACTCCAGGATCTCCTTCTCTTTTTTCAACTATTTCTACTTTAAATTCTTTTTTTGTAATTTCTTTTACTTTTTCTATTACTTCTTTTACTGTGTATCCTTCCCCACTCCCAAGATTATAGTTTAAACTTGTTCCTTCCTTCAACATTTTTTCCATTCCTAAAATATGGGCTTTAGACAAATCGTATACATGAACAAAATCTCTTATACATGTTCCGTCTTTTGTATTATAATTATCTCCAAATATTTTAATAGCTCCTCTTTTCCCACTTGCTGCCTGTAATATTAAAGGTATTAAATGAGTTTCGGGAATATGACTTTCTCCTATTATTCCATTTTCATCACTTCCACTAGCATTAAAATATCTTAACACCACACTTTTTAATCCATAAGCCAAATCATAATCTTCTAGTATTTTTTCAACCATAAATTTTGTTTTACCATAAGGATTTATCGGATTTTGAATATGTGTTTCATCTATTTTATCTTTTAAAGGTTCTCCAAATGTTGCTGCTGTAGAACTAAATATAAATTTTTTTACATTTGATTCGACCATTTGATCCAAAAGTTTTATCACTTTAGAGACATTATTTTCATAATATTCTGAAGGTTTTTTAACTGATTCCCCAACTTCTATAAATGCTGCAAAATGCATTACTACAGATATATTTTCATTTTCAAAAACATTTTTTAATTTTTTTCTATCACCTAAATCTCCTTCTATAAACTTTACATTTAATATTTTAGATACTTCTTTATATCCTTTAGATAAATTGTCATAAATTATAGGAGTATATCCATTTTTTTTTAGTAAATTTACCGTATGTGATCCTATATATCCTGCTCCTCCAACTACTAATATATTCATTTATATTCTCCTTCCATTTATTTTTATTAATAAATTATAACATAATTTTATAAATACATTAAATTTTATAGAATTTTTATTAAAAATTTGAAAATTTGAAAATTGTTTTACTATAATATTTTTCTCCTTTTTCTAATATTTTACTATCAAAATCTCTTATATTTACTCCATTAGGATAATCTTGAGTCTCTATAGCTATTCCTAAATATCTTTTATTTTGATTTCGTTTATTATTTTCATTATCAAAAACTTCTACTTCATCTAAAAAGTTACCAGTATACAAAACTGCTATTTTCTCTGTAGTAAATACGTCCATCTTTATTCCACTATATAAAGATTTTAATATTATTTGAGGTTCATTTTTAATTTCTGACCAATTTAGCTTAAAAGGATGATCATAAGCTCTCGTTATTTTAAATTGATAATTACCTTCACTTTGCCCTTTTTCTATTCCTTCTTTTATTTTTTTACCTTTAACAAAATCAAAAATACTATTTTCTTCATCTTTCACTTTTAGTAACTTCCCTGTTGGAATAATCCCTTCCTTTAATTCACAAATATTATCAGATTTTATTGTAAGTACTTGTTCGTCTCCATTTTCATCTAAATTTCCTGAAAGGTTAAAATAGCTATGATTTGTTAAATTAACATATGTTTTTTTGTCAGAAATCCCCTCATACTCTATTACCAAACTATTATCGTTTGTTAATGTATATTTTATTTTTATTTTTATATTCCCTGGATATCCTCCCTCTAAATGTGGACTTTCATAATTAAATTCTACTCCTGATTCAAAAATTTCTACATTAAAAACTTTATTGTTAAACCCAACAAAACCTCCATGTATATTATTTTCACCATTATTTTTATCCAATTTATAAGTTATTCCGTCTATTTCAAATTTTGAATTTTCTATTCTACCTGCTGTTCTGCCTATTATCATTCCTGGATATGCATTACTTTCTATATATTTTTCTAAACTTTTATACCCTAAAACAACATTTTTCAGTTTTCCATTTTTATCTTTCACATATATTTCTGTTATTGTTCCACCATAATTTATAGCATTTACTTGAAATCCATTATCATTTTTTATTTTATATTTATAAACTTCAAAATCTTTAAATATTCCAAATAATTCTTTTTCCACTCTAATCATAGTATCCTAGCACCTTCACTAACTTCAACTACATAAAAATCAGCTTCATAACCTATTCTTTCTCTATATTTTTTACCTATATTTTCTATGAAGTCATCTACTTTATCCTTTTTTACAATACTTACAGTGCATCCTCCAAATCCTGCTCCTGTCATTCTTGATCCAATAACACCTTCTTGCTTCCAAGCAAGTTCAACTAAAGTATCAAGTTCTAATCCTGTAACTTCATAATCATCTCTTAGGGAAATATGGGATTCGTTCATCAAATCTCCGAATTTTGAAATATTACCTGCCGATAATTCTTTTTGAGCTATTAAAGTTCTTTGATTTTCATAAACAGCATGTTTTACTCTCTTTCTTCTTATTTCACTTTTTATTAATTCTTTATTTTCCTCAAATAATTCTATTGTTAATTCTCCAAGGGATTTTATACTCAATTTTTTTTGTAATTCTGAAAGTCCTATTTCACATTCTTCCCTTCTTTCATTATATTTTGAATCTGCAAGTCCTCTTCTTTTATTTGTATTAGAAATTACAATCAGTTCATTATTTAATACTACAGGTACATATTCATATTTTAAAGTATTACAATCTAATAAAATTGCATGATCTTTTTTCCCCATTCCAACAGCAAATTGATCCATTATACCAGAATTTACACCTATAAAAATATTTTCTGTTTTCTGACACAATTTAACCATTTCAATCATATCTATATTAAAATTGAATAAATCCTTTAATATAACTGATGTAAGTATTTCTATTGATGCTGAAGAAGATAGTCCTGCTCCATTTGGTATATTACCATAAAATAAGACATCAAATCCTTTATTTACCTCATATCCTGCATCTAAAAACATTTTAATTACTCCTTTAGGATAATTTACCCAATCATGTTCTTTTTCATTTTCAAGTTTATCTAATGTAAATTCTATTATCCCTAAATCTTCAAAATTTTCAGAATACATTCTAAATTTATTATCATCTCGTTCTTTTACTAATGCAAATGTCCCCCTATCTATAGCACATGGAAATACATTTCCACCATTATAATCAGTATGTTCCCCTATTAAATTAACTCTTCCTGGAGAGAAAAATTCCTTTGTATGATTTACTCCAAATTTTTCTTTAAATTTTACTTTTAAGTTTTTCATAAATTTCCTCCTATAATTAAATTGTTTTATATAATTTTTAATATTATTATTTTTTATTATTTATTATACCCCAATTTAATTCATTGTCTTCAGTTTAATACTGCTTTTATTTAATCTTTTTTTACTTTAATTTTTGATTTTAAAAAAGCCTTTAATTTACACATTTTAATGCCCTACATATTTATTAACTTTTTTAAAAAAGATTTTTATTATTTTAAAAAAAGCTCTCATTATTTGCGAGTATTCACAAATAATGAGAGTTGTATTATTTATTAATTAGATTTTCTATATTTTAATACATCTATTGCAACTGCTGTTATAATTATAAGACCTTTTATAATATACTGCCAATAAGGATTTACCCCTATATAAGTAAGACCATAATTAATAAGAGTAAAAATAATTACACCCGCAACTACCCCTGATATTTTACCTACTCCACCGCTAAAAGAAACTCCACCAACAACACAAGCTGCAATAGCATCCATTTCATACATATTACCAAGATTATTTGTTGCAGAACCTATACGAGCTGCTTCTAAAAAACCTCCTATAGCATACATAACTCCTGATAATATATAAACAGTAAGTATTGTTTTTGCAACATTAACTCCTGATACTCGCGCTGCTTCAGGATTTCCTCCTACAGCAAATAAATTTTTACCAAACACTGTTTTATTCCATAGTGTCCACATAAATAAAATTGCAAATATTGCGTATATTATTAAATAAGATAATCTCAATTTACCAATTACAAATACTCCTTGTGCAATTTTTGAATAATGTGGTGCAAATCCTGCTACAGGGGATGATCCTACAAAATCATAATAAAGAGAGTTAATTCCATATACAATAACCATTGTTCCCATAGTCGCAACAAAAGGAACAACATTTAATTTTGCAACAATTACCCCTGTCACTAACCCTGTAATTGCCCCAATTATAATAACTAATAACAAAACTGCTGGCATAGGTAGTGTTGGAATACCTTTAAATACTTTATTAACATTTGTTATGGATTGTAATAATGTTGCAGAAACAAGTGCCGACATCCCTACTTGTCTTCCTACAGATAAGTCTGTTCCTTGTGTAACTATAAGTCCCGCAACTCCTAATGCTATTATTATTCTTACAGATGATTGTGTCAAAATATTTTGTATATTTAATAAACTTAAAAATGTAGGGTCTTTCGCTACTATTCCTATTAACAAAAGTAGTAATACTAAATATATTCCTCCATTTAATATAAACTCCTTTAAATTAAAAAGTTTTATGTTTTTTCCTAATTTGTCTATCATTTTTCCCTCCTATAAATACTTTGCTGTCAATTTTAATATTTCTTCTTGGCTTGTTTCTGATGTGTTAACTATTCCAGCAACTCTACCGTTACTCATAACTAGTATTCTATCAGTAACTCCAAGTAGTTCTGGCATCTCAGATGAAATCATTATAATTCCTTTATCTTTTTCTGCAAGATTTATCATTAATTGATATATTTCAAATTTAGCTCCCACATCTATACCTCTTGTAGGTTCGTCCATAAGTAATATTTCGGGGTCTGTCAACAACCATCTTCCTATTATTACTTTTTGCTGATTCCCTCCTGATAGACTACCTATATGTGTTTTTTGAGAAGGCGTTTTTACTCTCATACTATCTATAACCCATTTCGTATCATCAGTTATTTTTTTGTCATCTAAAAGACCTAAAAATGATTTATACCCCTTTGTATTAGAAATTATTGAGTTAAACTTTATATCTAACATTGAAAATATTCCAGTTGCTCTTCTTTCTTCTGTAATAAGTGCCAGACCATTTTCTGTTGCATCTTTAGGGTTTTTTATATTAACTTCTTTACCATGTATTTTTATTTTTCCTGATTTTTTTTCCATTACTCCAAATATTGTTTCTACTATATCTGTTCTTTTTGACCCAACTAGTCCTGCTACTCCTAATATTTCACCTTTATGTAATGTAAAAGAAACATCTTCTATAGATTTTTTTCTTTTTGATGATAAATTTTCTACTTCCATTATTATTTCAGATGGATTATTAGTTTTTTTAGGAAATCTATTTGTTAAATCTCTTCCTACCATTAAATTAATGATTTGATCTGTATTCAAATTTTTAACTTTTTCGGTCGTTACCCATTTTCCATCTCTTAAAATTGTAATTTCATCACAAATTGAAGTTATTTCTTCCATTTTATGAGAAATATATACTATCCCTATCCCACTTCCTTGGAGTTTTCTTATTATTTTAAATAAATGCTCTACTTCATTTTCTGTTAAAGATGAAGTCGGTTCATCTAATATTAAGACTTTTGAATCGTACGAAACTGCTTTTGCAATTTCTAACATTTGCATTTGGGATACTGAAAGCCTGTTTACTTTTGATCTCGGATCTATTTCTATTTCTAGTCTTTTAAAAATTTCCATCGTATCTTTATACATTTTTTCTTCATCTACAAATACTATTTCTTTTTTAGGATATCTCCCAAGCCAAATATTGTCCATTACAGTTCTTTGTAAAACTTGATTCAATTCTTGGTGTACCATTGAAACCCCTTTTTCCAAAGCTTCTTTAGAATTTTTGAACTCTATTTCTTCTCCCTCTAAACAAATTTTACCACTATCTTTTTTATATATACCGAAAAGGCATTTCATTAAAGTTGATTTTCCAGCTCCGTTTTCTCCCATTAACGCGTGTACACTATTTGGTCTTATTTTCAAATTAACATCGTCTAACGCCTTTACACCAGGAAATTCTTTACTAATTCCTTCCATTGTTAAAACATACTCATTTTTTTTAGAATTTTCCATCTTATACCTCTCTTAAAAAGAGCCGCAAATAAGTTATTTTTCTTACTTGCGGCATTTAATAAATCTAGTTAGTTTTATAATTATTTTTTAAATTGAGCTACATTATCTTTATCAACACCAACATAAGGAACTCTAACCGCTTTTTCTTCTAATTTCCATTCTGTTCCATCAATTGGATCTTTCCCTTCACTTAAATTAACTGATAAATCTAAAACTGCTTTTGCTTGATTTATACCGTCATTTAACACTGTTCCTGATACCTCACCTGATTCAACTAATGTCAATATTTCTTGTAATGCATCAACACCATAAATTGGCAATTTTTTTTGATGAGCTTTTAAAGATTCTAACGCTCCGAGAACCATTCCGTCATTATTTGCAATAACTACTTCAATTCTATTTGAAGTTGGACCTGCTAACCACGCATCCATTTTGTCTTTTGCTTGTGCTGCATCCCACATACCTGTATCTTCTTGTAATTTTTCTGTTTTAATTCCTTTATCATTTAATTCTTTAATTACAAATGTTGTTCTAGCTTCAGCATCTGGATGTCCAGGCTCACCTTTTAATAATACATATTGAAGAACACCGTCTCCGTTCAAGTCATATTTAGAATCTGATTTCCAGTTTTTCTCAATTATTTGACCTTGAATAATTCCAGATTCCTCTGGTTTTGTTCCTACATAATAAGCTTTTTCATATGATTTTAACGCTTCCGTTCCAGGGTCTTTATTAAAAAATACTACTGGTATATTAGCTGCCTTTGCTTTATCAATAATAGTTTGACTAGCTGCTGGATCTACTAAATTAATTGCTAATACATTTACACCTCTTGATAATAATGCATCTACTTGTTCATTTTGAGTAGCTTGGCTATTTTGAGAGTCGTTCATTATTAATTCTACATTTCCTCTCTCTTTAGCAAAGTTTTCTAAATCTTTTCTAACTGTTGCCATAAAATTATCGTCATACTTGTAAATAGTAACACCTATTTTTATTTTACCTGCTCCAGATGCTCCTCCTTTTGTTTCTCCTGCTTTTTGTCCTCCACATGCTAACAACGTTACCATAGCTATTAGTGCAAAAAAAAGTTTTTTCATGATTTCACCTCTATATTTTATTTTTTATAAACTATTTTACAATATTATAACTTTAATAATTTTTCTCCTACAAATAAATTATCTATTATTAATGAAATTGCTCCATAAATACCTATTTTATCCCCTAATTCTGAAAATTTTATATTTATCTTTTTACTAAAATCTTCTAAAAGCATTTTGTCCACACCTTTTTTAAAATACTTCAAAAATAAATTACCTGTATCTGTTATACTTCCAGATACTATTATATCGTTTACATCAAGTATATTTAATATATTTCCTAACACTTTTCCTATTTCAAAAGAAGCTTCTTTTATCATAGAATAATAAGGCTCTTCTCTCTTTTTAGCTGATTCATATATCATTTCAATAGTCAAGTTATTTTCTTTTATTTTTTTTTCTTCTAATATCCATGAAATTTTATCTAATATAGCTTGTTCTGAATACTCTGTTTCTAAGCAACCATATTTTCCACATCTGCATTGAATACTTGAGTTTTCTCTAACTATAAAATGACCAATTTCACCAGATCCATAATTACTTCCTTCAAATATTTTTCCATTTAAAAATATTGACGATCCCACACCATTTTTTATGTATAAAAGTATAAAGCTTTTCATATTTTTAGCACAACCATAATAATTTTCAGCAATTAGCATTGCCCTAACATCATTTTCAACAATTATAGGTATGTCATATTTTTTTTCTAACACTTTCCTAATTTCTAAATTTTTCCATTTGAAGTGGGGAGATAATATTACAGACCCTCTTTTTTTGTCAACTAGTCCATGAGTAGCAAGACCAATTCCAATAATATTTTCTCTACTATACTCATCTATGATATGACTTAATTCTTCATCAAGTAATTTCAAAACTTTTTCTTGAGTTTTAAAAGAAAATTTTCTTTCTTCCACTTTTAAAAATTCCCCATCTAAATTACTAACAGCTATTCTTATAAATCCAACTCCAAGATTTATTCCTATGATTTTTTTGTAATCTTTATTTATTTTTAAAGCTATTCTAGGTCGACCACCTGTTGATGATAATATATTTTTTTCTTCTATCAAATTAGCCGTTATTAATTTCTTTATAGCTTTAGATATTGCCGCTGGAGTCAATTCTAAAAATTTAGATAAATCAGTTCTAGATATTTTAGAATTTTTTATTATATTTTCTAATATTTGATAGTCTGTGTTATTTAAATTTTTTGTTTTCATTTTAATCTTCCTTTTTATACTTTTAATATACCCAATTTTTTTACCTTTTCAATAATACAAATCAAAACTTTCTTATCTCTTTTTTAACTAAGTTAATTTTTGGTTTTTAAAGCCTTATTTTATCTTATTATAACACATTTTCACTTTTTTAACTTATTAAAAATATTTTTATTGTATTATTATTCCAATTAAGAAAATAAATAAAAAAATTCCATCTAACAATAGACGGAATTTTTTATTTATGTGATTTATAAAATTAAACTATTAGAATACAGCTTTTAACCCTATTCCTCCTCTTATGTTCTCTCCTTTTGTATCATATCCTGCATTAAATGTTACTCCAAATCTTGTGTTCTCTACCCCTAATTTAAAGTCTGCCTTGAAGTTTCCTTTTCTATCTTCTTTTTCTCCTCTTATGTTAAAGTAGTCTGCTCCTGTATATCCAACTCTTGCTTTATTTTCTCCATCTGCTACTTTTCCTAACTCATTCTCATAAGCTACTCCTAAGCTTGCCACTAAATTAGTCTTTACTGCCATCGGTTGTTTGTATTTAAACTCTACTCCCACTTCTGGCTTGATTGAGTAGTAATCATTTCCTTTTACTTCTAATCT
>JAGOWQ010000040.1 GCA_018060185.1 Leptotrichiaceae bacterium
ATATTTTTTAGTAAATAAAAATATGAAAAAATAATTCTAAAATAACTATAAATACTATCTTTTAGATATCAAAAAAATAACTGAATATCAGTCATAAATTCCATGGTATGCTATAAAAATTATGATACAATTATTAAAAATCCTATTGGACCAAACAATAATGCAATTGGAAAGCAGAATACAGCTGTAAAAACTGAAAGAATTAACTTCAAAACTTTTTCTCCTGTATTATGTTTATTATATCGATTATATTTTTTCATAATAATCACCTTTATATATTTATATAAATATTATACTACAAAAAATATAAAACAACAACAGAAAGGAGGATTGATTAGTGGCTAAAATTTGTGAATTAGCTTTTGTTATATGGCTAAAACCGATGAAACTGTATATGATTTTTAAACATAAAAAATAAAATTATTATAAAATTTAAATAATCTAAAATCCATTTCCTTCTCGTAATAATTAAATCTGAAAAAAGGGTGCCAACCATCGACTTTAGATAAAGATGTAAATTCAAAAATTAAATCACCAAAATTCCTTATACTAACGTACTTTTTGATTTATAATTCTTGACATTATTCTTAATTTAAATTTCAAATCTTCATATTTTTAACTTAATTATTCAATTTATTATTATAACAATACCGAAATTATTAAAATATTTTTTAGAATTTTGAATATACTATTCAATGCTTAAATAGTACATTTATAGTTGTATTTTCTATTGTTATTTCATTTTTAAAAATGAATTATTACAGATATTTAGTAAAAAATTAAAATTAAATTGTAATTTTAATTTGACAAAAATATTTTTTTGAGATAAAATATTTTTATAATCAAAATATATTATTGCAAAAGTAAATAGCGCAATAAAAAATTTCATAAATATAAGAGTATTTATGTGAATTGCTTACTTACAATGATATAAAAAATTTATACATATTAAATCAGGTCTAACAATTAAAATTATATTATTTACATCGATATTTGGAGTTACTATAAATTTTATAAAAATTATAAGTTTTTTTATATGAAAGAAAATATTTTAAAATAACATTTAGAAAGAATATAAAGTTTAATATACAAAAAATAATAATTGATATAGATTTTAAGAAAGGAGAAATATATCGAAAATAAAGTATATTGATTCGATATATAAATGAAATTATGGTAAATAGAATTGCTATTTTAAGTTTGTTAGTGGCTGTAATGATTACTAGAGGTTCTTATGCTGATGAGTCAGAAAGATATGAAGGTAGATTGGAGGAAACGGTAGTAACCGCTACTGGATTTGAAGATTCTCAAAATAATCAAATAAAAAATATAACTATTATTACGAATAGAGATATAATTAATAAAGGTTATAATAGCGTAGAGGAAGTATTAAGAAAAGCTCCAGGAGTTAATTTTTATACTAATCAATTTGGTGCAATGCCTGACATAAGAGGACAAGGGTATAGATCACCTACTGGATCTGGATTAGTTGGTCGTGTAAAGATATTAGTAGACGGAGTAGCTATGAATTTGCTTGATTTATCTCATGCAGTAGTACCTATAAATACTATTCCTGTAGAAAATATTGAAAGAATTGAGATTATAAATGGAGGTGGGTCTGTATTATATGGAAGTGGAACTTCAGGAGGAGTAATAAATATAATTACTAAAAAAGATAAATCAGAAAGAACTTTTGGAAAAGTTTATTATCAGAATAGTTCATTTAATACAAATAAGTTGGGATTTGGAGCAGGTTTAAGGGTAATAGATAATTTTTTAATTAACTTAGGATATGAGAATATTGATGGGAAATCATATAGAAAAGGAGATGAAAAAAGTTCAGAGTTTTTAAATGGAGGATTCACATATGATATTTCAGATAATCAAACACTGAAATTTAAGGCTTCGAGATATAGCGATGAATTTAATCAAACAGGAGCTCTTACTTTAGCTCAAACATTAGATGACAGGAGACAGGCAGGAACAGATACCTTTAATGGATTTACAGATAGAAAAGAATATACTTTGACATATAATTACAAACCTTCAAAAAATATGGAGTTTTCTATAATAGGATTTAATCAAAAAACAACAAGAGATTATGATCAGATAACGAGCAGAATTATTTATACTGATGGTCTATTCGTAGATAAAAAAATAGGAGGAAATTTCAAAGGAATATATAATTATGGTTCAGGAAATGTAATTTTTGGTTATGATTATACAGATAATGATATGTTAAGACAAGCTATTATAAATATGAGAATGACTGTAGGTGGAAGACCAATAACGAGAAATATTTCAAATACTGTAGTTGATTTATCTAAAAAAACAAATTCAGCTTTTTTATTAGGGCGTCATGAATTTACAGATAAATGGGAAGGAACTTTAGGATATAGATATGAACGGGCTAAATTTAGTATAAAAAGATCAGATGGAACATACAGTTTAGAAACAGAAACAGAAGAAAATAATAATGCTTATGAAGCAGGAATTAATTTTAAATATTCTAATACAGGAAATGTTTATGCTAAATATGAAAGAGGATTTAGATCACCTAGTCCTACAGAAATGATTAATAAAGATACTTTAACTGGAAAAGGATACTATACAAACGATACAAAATCAGAAAAATACGATACATATGAAATAGGGATGAAAGATATGATTGGTAATTCATTTATAAGTCTAACAGGGTTTTATACAAAAACAAATGATGAAGTATTATTTATATCGACAGGAGGCTCACCTCTTACAGGAACTGGTTGGAAATATAGTAATATTGAAAAAACAGAAAGAAAAGGGATAGAATTATTTTCAGAACAGTATTTTGGAAAATTGAGAGTTAATGAATCAATTAACTATGTTAATGCTAAAATAAGTAAGGGGGAAGACAAGGGAAAAAAAATTCCTTATGTTGCTTCAACAAAGGCTACATTAGGATTGTCTTATGATATATCTTCTGAATTTTCAATTGCAACTGATATAAATTATTTTTCTAATGCAAGAGATGGAGAAGGAAATAAAATAAAGGCATATTCAACAACAGATATATCTGGTAATTATAAATATAAAGGAGGGTTAGGAATACAGGCGGGAATTAAAAATGTATTTGCGAAAAAATATTATGAATTTCAATCTGGAAATAGTTATAAACCTGCAGCAGAAAGAACATATTTTTTAGGAGTGAACTATGAATTCTAATTTAAATATGAAAAAAATATGCATATTATTGATATTTTTTCTATTTATATTTTCATTAATATCTTTAATTATAGGGAATATAAAAATTTCTCCTAATGATATAATAGGTTCTTTATTGAATAGTGACAGCATAGACAGTTCAATAAAAACTATTGTATTGAATGTAAGATTGCCTAGAATAATAATGTCTATATTGATAGGAATGCTATTGGCGAGTTCAGGGACAGTTGTACAAACTGTCTTTCAGAACCCGCTTGCAGATCCATATATCATAGGTATATCTGCAAGTGCAACATTTGGTGCTGTTATCGCTTTTATATTTGATCTCCCTGATATAATGTATGGTATATTTGGCTTTATAACTTCTGTAACAGTAGCTCTAATAATATTTAGACTATCAAAAACAAAGACAAGAACCGATATAACTACATTATTAATAGTAGGAATTGCTATATCATCATTTTTAGGAGCCTTTACTTCTTTTAGCATGTATCTTATAGGTCAAGATTCTTTTAGAATAGTTACATGGATGATGGGGTATATAGGAGCAGCTTCATGGGGTAAAATATTTATTCTTATAATTCCTCTTTTCATATCTGTTATTTATTTTTATTTAAAGAGGCATGATCTTGATTTATTATTAAGTGGAGATGAAGAATCTCACTCTATGGGAGTGGACGTAGGTAAATTGAAAAAAAATACTCTTATAATTTCTGCTTTAATTGTAGGATTTTCGGTTGCATTTACAGGGATGATAGGATTTGTAGGATTAATTGCACCTCATACTGTAAGACTTTTGACAAAAAGTAGTAGTAATACTAAACTCATACCATTATCTACTTTAGGAGGGGGATTATTTTTACTAATTTGCGATACAATAGGAAGAACTTTGCTAAGTCCTATAGAAATACCTATAGGAGTTGTTACAGCATTTTTTGGAGCACCATTTTTTCTATATCTAGCAATGAAAAGAAAAAAAGGGGGATAAAATGGCAGAAAATATACTCATAGAAAATGTTAGTTTTAGTTATAATGCTAATGAAGAAAATCTTTTAAATGATTTGAATATTAACTTGGAAAAAGGAAGATTTACAGGAATATTAGGACCTAATGGATGTGGGAAATCAACTCTTCTAAAAATAATATTGAAGTATATTAAACCTAATGAGGGAATTATAAAAATAGAAAATAAAGAATTAAAAGAATACACTCATTCAGAACTTTCAAAAACATTAAGTTTTGTTCCACAAAAATCTTCTTTATCAATGCCTCTCACGGCAGAAGATGTTATTTTTATGGGAAGAGTGCCGTATATAAAAAATAGATGGTTTGGTTTTGACAAAGATGATAAAAAACGAGTTGATGAGGTAATAAGTGTATTAAAATTAGAAAAATTTAGAAAAAGGTCTGTATTTTCTCTATCAGGTGGAGAATTTCAAAGAGTTTTGATGGCAAGAGCCTTGGTTCAAGACACTAAAATAATATTACTTGATGAACCTACGTCAGCTTTAGATATGAATTATTCATTGGAATTGATGAGTATAACAGCTCATTTTGTAAAAAGTGAAAATATTACAGCTATAATGGTAATACATGATTTGAATTTAGCCTCTATGTATTGTGATAATCTCATATTCATAAAAAATGGTAGAATAGCTTATAAAGGAACACCAAAAGAATTATTTAAACCTGAAATATTAGAAGAAATATATGGATTTAATTGCCAAATAGTTGAAAATAAAGGATTACCTTATGTGATACCTAATAAAATATAAAAAATTATGAAAGGACATAAAAATAATGAAAATAATTAAAAATGAGATTATAAAAAAGAAATTCAATTATATTTGGTTAATATTTATTTTTATTTTTACTATAATTATTTCTTGTTCACAAAAAAAAGAAATAGGAAAAAAACACTCTGAAGAAAATAAAGTTAAATATGAAAAGATAGTAGTGCTTGATCCTGGTGCAGTTGAGATGATATATTTACTTGGATTAGAAGAAAAAATAGTAGGAATAGCAAAACTTGAAAAATCAAAAATCTGGCCTGAAGAAAAAACAGAAAAACTAGAAAGTGTTGGAACTTTTATAAGACCATCATTGGAAAAGATAATTTCGTTAAAGCCTGATTTAGTAATAGCATCTTTTCATACAACAGAGGCTATGGATAATAGTTTAAAGTCCAATGGAATTGAAATAATGAAAGTAAAAGCTTCTTCTATTGATGAAATATTTAAAAATTTTGAAGAATTGGGAAAAATATTAGGAAAATACGAAGAAGCAAAAAAAATAATTTCTGAAAAAAAATCTAAAATAGAAGAAATAAAAAAAATTAAAATAGAAGAAAAAAAAGGAGTATTTATATTTTCAGCCACGCCCATGAGAGTTTTTGGTAAAGGGACATTGCCTGACGATATAATGAAAATTTTAAATATAAAAAATATCTCTGAAGATTTAGGAGTTGAAAGTTCAATATTAACACCTGAATACATAATAAATAAAAATCCTGACATTATTTTAACTTTTTCAAAAGATCCTAAAGAAATAGTAAGAGGTAATCCTCAGATAAAAAATGTCAATGCAGTAAAAAATAATAAATTTGTTTTATTAGAAACTAATCATATCTTGAGAGGTTCTCCAAGAACTATAGATTATATTATTGACGTATACAAGAGCGTAAAAGATTAAAGATTAAAAAAATTTTATTTTTATACAAAAATAGCAAATAAAATATTTTAAATAAAAAGAAGGAGAGAAATAAATGATTGAAAGAATTTTAGCACATATGAATGAAGATCACAGAGAAGTGTTACCTCTTTATGTAAGGCATTTTAATAATAGAAATGATGTGACAGAGGCTAAACTTATAGATATAAATCAAGAGGAAATGATTCTTCTTGTAAATGGAAATGAAAAAATCAAAGTAAAATTGACTAAAAAAACGGAGTTGAAAGATCTACATTTAGAATTAGTTAAAATGGCTAAGATAGCGAGACAAGCTCTTAACATACCAGCACCTGAACACTATAATGAAAAAGCTCACTTAGAAGAAGAGAAATTAAAAATAGAGATAAGTGAATTTATAGGTCAATTTAAATCAATATTACTAGGAACATCTGATAAAGAAAATTTTCCATGTATAAGTTATTCTCCATTTTTTAGACATAATGGAGATAATTATATTTTTATTAGTGAGACAGTTGAACATTACGATAATTTAAAGACTAATGGTAAAATTGAAGTTTTATTCATAGAAGATGAATCAAAGACAGATTTTATTTCAATTAGAAAGAGGTTAAAATATAGAGCAAAAGCTAATTTCTTATATCGAGATGAGAAATTTGAAGAAATAATGGATGAATTTCAGAAAATAGATCCTGTAATAAAGATGACAAGAACTATGAAAGATTTCCATTTAGTTAAACTTAATTTTGATACAGGAAGATATGTTAAAGGAATAGCAGAAGCCTTTGATATAACAGAAGATAGAAGGATTTTAGCTTTAACAGATAAAACTCATAGTCATAAATAATAATTATAGAATATAAATAAAAAATTCTGTAAACAGGAGATAGTAAATGCTGAATAAAATTTTGGATAATATGAACAGTAACTATAAAGAATTATTTATAGTATATGTAAGGTATTTTTATAAAAGAGATGATATAAAAGATGTAAAACTTATAGATGTAAATGAAGAGGAGATGACTTTACTTTTAAATGAAAATGAAAAAGTAAGAATAAAGTTTACACATAAAATAGAGATTGAAAATATTCATTTTGAAATGATAAAAATTGTCAAGATGATTGGGAATAATCCAAATGAAAATAAACCTGAATATATTAAAGAATTCATGCATTCAAAAAATAAAATGGAAAAAAAAGATATTTCAGATTTAAGAAATCATCCTTCAGAAAATAATAATGTTAAATTATTAAATTCTGAAGAAAAAGGAGAATTTGAAAAAAGATTTAAATCTCATGCAGATTCAAGTGGAGTAGTATCAGATTATTTTAGAAAAACTAAAAAAATGATATCAGAAGAGGAATTATTCAAATTTTTAGCAAATACATCTAAAGAAGAAAAAGGAGTTATATATGTTCATATACCCTATTGTGATAAAATTTGTTCTTTTTGCAACCTTAATAGAAAGCAGTTAGATAATGACTTAGAAGAGTATACAGACTTTCTTATATCAGAATTTGAAAAATATGGAAAAACATCTTATATGAAAAGTAAAAAAATAGAAGTAATATTTTTTGGGGGAGGTACTCCCACAATCTTAAATGAAAATCAGATGGAAAGAATATTTAAAATTATTCATAAAAATTATAATATATCAGAAAATTGTGAATTTACTTTTGAAACAACTTTACATAATTTAAATTTTGATAAATTAAAAGTTATGGAAAAATATGGCGTAAATAGACTTAGTGTGGGGATACAGTCATTTTCTAACAAAGGAAGAAATATCTTGAATAGAACTTTTTCAAAAGAAGAAACAGTGAAAAGATTAGGAGAGTTAAAAGAAAATTTTAAAGGAATGGTATGTACAGATATAATATATAATTATCCTAACCAGACATTAAAAGAAGTAATTGAAGATGCTAATATAATATCTTCTTTGAAAATAGATAGCACAAGTTTCTATTCTCTCATGATATACGAAGGATCACAGATGTCAAGAAATATAAAGGAAAATAATCTAAAACTTGATTATCAACTTGAAATTGATAGAAAACTTCACCATGCTTTTTTAAATCAACTTCTTGAAACAGAAGAATATGAAGTAATGGAACATACAAAAATTGTCAGAAAAGATAGAGACAAATACAATTATATAAGGTACACACATCAAGGATATGACATTCTCCCTTTAGGAATAGGAGCTGGAGGGAAATTAGGAAATATTGATATATTCAGAATGAGTAAAGAAAAAGCTTTTTATATGATGTGTGATAATGAAAAAATATCAAAAGAGGAAAGGAAATTAAAAAAGATAAGTGGATTATTTCAATATCCAGTAGTTTATTTTTCTGATTTGAAAGAATACATTTCTATAGAAATGTTTAATGAGATTTATAAACTATTTGAAAATTTTGAAAAAAAAGGGTACATGAAACTATCCGATACTAATTTAGAATTAACTGTAGAAGGAATTTTTTGGGGGAATAATATAGGAAGTACAGTTTTAAAAAAATGTTTAGGAGGATATATAAATAAATGAAAAAATTGATAGTATTTTCTACATTGACTGGAAATACAGAGAAGATAGCTAATGCAATATTTTCAGAAATAAAAGGAGATAAAGAAATTTTTAATGTTAAAGAGACACAGAATATAGATGTTAATGATTATGATAAAATAATTATAGGTTACTGGGTTGATAGAGGAGATGCAGATGAAGTGTCTAAAATTTTTATGTCAAAAATAAAGAATAAAACGATAGGAACGTTTGGCACTTTAGGAGCAGATCCTTCTTCAGAACATGCTAGATCATGTGTGGAAAAAGTAAGAAGATTTCTTGAGAATAATGGAAATAAAGTTGAAAGGGAGTTTATATGTCGTGGAGCTATTTCTCCTAAAATTATTGAAAAATTTAGAAAAATGACTAAAGAAGGTGTAGCAGGTCATCATTCTGCAAGTCCTGAAAATGAAAAAAGATGGGCAGAAGCAGAAAAACATCCTGATAAAAATGATATTGAAAATTCTAGAAATACATTTAAAGGTTTTTAATATAAAAATAGTAATGGTTGCTCTAGTTTTACTTTTCTAATTTAGAGCAACCATTTTTTATTTGTTAACTTTATTTTTAATAGTTTTAATTTTAAAAATAAAGTAATAATATTTAAATAATACAATTAAGATTAAAAAAAATTTTAAATAAATATTTTTTGTTATAAAAATAGGAAATGCAATCATTGTACTTGAAAAGCATAGAATTAAAATCTTACTTTTCAAAGTCATACTTTTATTTCTTTCAAAATCTTTTATATGATTTTTATAGATTTTTGTTCTAATGAACCATTCATGAAATCTTTTTGAGCTCTTTGAAAAACAGTAACTCGATAAAAGTAAAAATGGAACAGTCGGCAATACAGGAACAAAAATACCTATAAAACCTAATCCTAGAGAAATAAATCCTATTACAATGTATATTATTTTCATATTATCCCTTCTGAATATGAAATTCTCTCCTTATGAAATAATATCACTTATATTAAGAAAATTCAATAGAATAATAAGTTTTTAAATAAAATTTTTATAATCATTTAACAGCTTTTATAGTTAATTTTTTTAATTTTGTAGATTTACTTTTATTTCTAGATAGTACTCCTAGATAGAGTAATTCTATTATGAATAATTGTGAAATTCTCTCAGAAAATGAACCAGTTTCAAATATTTTATCTTTAAATCCGTTAATTAGTATGTAATCTGCATATTTTGTTATTTCAGTATTATCGTTGTTTGTTATAGCTATTGTTTTAGTTCCTCTTTTTTTAGCATTTTTCAGAGCGTCAACAACCTCTTTTGTTTCACCAGATTGAGATATTCCAACTATAAGGTCATTCTTATTAGAAATAGAAGATAACATTTTAAATAGGTGTGGATCCGAATGTGCTGCAACACTTTTTCCTATTCTTAAAAATTTATACTTTGCATCCTGTGCAGTCAAATTTGAATAACCAATTCCAATAAATTCAATGTGTTTAGAATAACTTATCAGATTTATGCATTCATCTAAAGTATTGTTATTAATTAAACTTAAAGTATCTTTAAGAACATTAAATGAGTTATTATAAATTTTTTCGGCTAATGCATTATAATTTTCATCGCTTAAAATCTCTATTTTATGATTATTTAATTCTTTTCTTCTACTTATATTACCTATTAATGATATTTTGAAATCATGATATCCCTTAAATCCTATTTTTTTACAAAATCTAATTACAGTAGTTTCACCTATTTTTATCTCATTTGATATATCTCTTATGTTCATATGAATAATATTTTCAGGATTTTTTTCTATATATTCAAAAACTTTCTTTTCAGAATTAGTAAAACTTTTTTTTAAACTATTCATTTTATTAAATAAGTTATTATGTAGTACATTCATGATTAAGCTATCTCCTAATTTTTTTTATTTATTTAAATACTGTACATTGATCTTATTTTGTTTTTATAAATTTCAGCCTGTGTTCCATAAATTATTTGAATCCCTTTTCCAGAACGTATAACTCCTTTGGCATTTATTTCTTTCCATTTTTCATCGTCTAAAACAATAGTTTCATCCTTTACTGTGACTCTTAATCTAGTAATACACGCATCAATATTTTTAATATTATCTATACCACCTAAAGCTTTAACTATTTCATGTAAAAATTTTTCTTCACTAGTTTTTTCTTGATAGTCTTTTTTAGTGTACAATTTATTTTCAGAACCTTCTCTACCTGGTGTAATATAATTAAACTTAGTAATCATAAATTTAAATATATAATAATATACAACAGAATATATAGGACCTAAAATCAAAATCCATTGATATGATGTCTTAGACATACCCTGTAATAAACCAAAGAAAGTAAAATCAATTATTCCTCTAGAAAAAGTTATTCCAACAGCAACATTTAACATATGCATTAGCATATACGAAAGTCCTTCAAGAAAAGCATGAATTCCGTACAATGCAGGTGCAACAAATAAAAATGTGAATTCAATAGGTTCTGTAATACCTGTCAAAAAAGAAGTTAATGCTGCAGAAATTAAGATCCCTTTTATTATTTTTTTATTTTTAAAATCAGCAGTTTTATACATAGCTAAAGCTGCTGCAGGAAGTCCAAACATCATAGGGAGAAATCCACCAGTCATAGTTCTAGTAGCATTTGAGTTAAAATGCTGTACTGTTGAATCTGCAAGTTGTGCGAAAAATATATTTTGACCTCCTTCTACAAGTTTTCCTCCTACTTCCATTACACCTCCAAGAGGAGTATACCAAAATAGAGGATATATTGCGTGATGTAATCCAAAAACATTTAATAATCTCATAGAAAAACCATAAAAAAATGTTCCTATATATCCCATTTTTGAAAATAATTCTCCAGCACTTACTATTGATTTAAATACAGATGGCCAGAAAAATGGGAATATTGCACCTATTGGTATAAATATAAGTATTGTTACTATTGGTACAAGTCTATTTCCACTAAAAAAAGCGAGATAATCAGGGAGTGCAGTATTAGAAAATTTATTAGTTATGTATGCTGAAACCATTCCGCATATAATTCCACCAAATACTCCAATTTGTAAGGTGAATATACCTAATTCACTTGCATAAGATGCTTTTATTCCTTGAGCTTCTGCCATCGTTTTTCCAGATTGTAATAGATAATCTACTGAGATAACATCAGGTGTTATATTCATAAATTTTAATATTAAATTTATTACAACGTGAAAAATTAAAAACCCTAATACTGCTGATAAAGCAGCTGTTTCTTTATTTATATTAGCTAATCCTATTGCTATACCAACTGCAAATAAAATTGGTAAATTTGCAAATACTAATGACCCAACAGTTGAAAATAAAATTAATATTTTGTTCATTACAGTTCCTTCTGCTAAAAAAGTTAAATTATAAGTCCTTATCAAGACTGGATTAGTAAATGCACCTCCTACTCCTAATAAAACACCAGCCATCGGCAATACCGCTATTGGCAGCATAAATGCTCTTCCTATTTTTTGTAAGACAGAAAATATATTTTTCATAATTGCCTCCTATTTTAAATTTTTTATTTTATTTGTAAATGATTTAGTTATTAACTGTGGTCTAGTTATTGCACTCCCAACGACAACACAAAAAGCACCTATTTCTAAAACCCTTTTAGCTTTTTCAGGGGTATCTATTTTACCTTCTGCTATTACAGGAATAGATACGGATTTTAATATTTTCTTTAAAAATTCAAAATCATTATCTGAAATATCACATCCTAATGTATATTCTGTATAACCATAAAGAGTTGTCCCTATAAAATCAAATCCAATATTTTCAGCATTCTTGGCTTCTTCTATTGTTGAAATATCTGCCATAAAAATTTGAGTTGGATATTTTTCTTTAATTTTTTTGAAAAAATCATTTAATGGTAGTCCATTAGGACGAATTCTCGATGTTGCATCTATAGCTATTATATCGACTCCAACTTCCATAAGGTC
>JAGOWQ010000041.1 GCA_018060185.1 Leptotrichiaceae bacterium
ATTAGAAAGAAATATTATTGAAATATTTGAATTTGGTTTATTAGTTGAATTAGAAAAAAATATAGAAGGATTACTACATATTTCTGATTTATCTTATAGAAGAATATCAAATTTAAATTCTAAATATAAATTAGGAGATAAAATTAAGTTTAAAATAATTAAATTTAATGATGAAAAAAATAGAATTTCTTTAAGCTCAAAAGCATTAATAGACGATGTTTGGAATAAGATAGATGAGATTTATTCTTTAGGTGACGTGGTTTCAGGAACTGTAACAAATATACAAGAGTACGGTATTTTTGTTGAGTTGCCAGAAGGGATAGAAGTATTTATTCATAAAAATGAGTTTTCATGGGATAAAGAAGAAGTTAAAGAGTACAGAGTTGGAAATAATATAGAATTTAAAATAATTAATTTAGAAAAAGAAACTAAAAAAATGGGTGGGAGTATAAAGCAATTAACAATATCTCCGTGGAAAGAGGCATACGAACAATATAAAATAGGGAATAAATTATCTGTTCCTATAGTTTTGGTACAAGAAAATTTTGTTCTAGTAAAATTAACGGATAGATTTGATGGAGTTATACCTAAAAAAGAATTAACAGAGGAATATTTAAAAGATATTGATGAAAAATTTAAAGTAGGAGATGTAGTTGAAGCAGTTATAATAGAAATGAATGAAAAAAGGAAATCTATAGTACTTTCTTCAAAAAAGGTAAAAGAAATGGAAGAAACAAAAGAATTAGAAGAATTAATGAAAATATATGGGGTTTAATAATTATATATTTCAAAGAGTGAAAATAATATAATAATTACAAATATCTATAAAAATTTATTAATAAAAAACTCACTAAATTAATTTTAAGTGAGTTTTTTTATATTAAATTATTGCCCAAGCTCTTACAGGAAGACCGTTAGCTTCAACAATTCTAGGAGCTGTTATGAAAATAATAGCACCAACTGGAGGTAATTTATCAAGGTTATTTAATACCTCTATTTGGAATTTATCTTTTTTTAAAATATATCTTTCTCCTATTAGATCTCCATGCTTTAGCATAGTAATATGAGCATCTGTGTCAAAAGTTTCATGACCAACTCCAGCCACATTTCTATTATCAAACAAAAATTCTAATGTAGATATAGGCCATCCTGGAGTATGACCAACTCCATTTTCATCGTTATTTTCTAAATCTTTTAAATTTGGCCATCTTTTACTCCAATCACTCCTAAATGCTACAAAAGCTCCATCAGGAATCTTACCATAGTTTTTTTCAAATTCTATGATATCATCTATAGATATTTCGTAATCATTATTTTCTTTAACTTTTTCACTTAAATCTATGACAATAAGAGGTAAAATTGTATCTTGTATTTTAAAATCACCAGCTAAACGAGCGTTTTCAATAAAATGAGCTGGATAATCTATATGTGTACCAAATTGCCCAGGAAATTTAAATGTTTGAATACGCAAGTTCATATCAGAGTAATCAATAATAGTATTATTTAGATTAACAACATCTTTAGGCATTCCTTGCCAATAAGGACTTTCATTTGTAAGTTCATGCGATAATTCAATCCATTCATGTTCTTTAAGGATTTCTAAAATAGATAATAAATTTTTTTTCATTTAATACTCCTTTCAAAATTATTACAAAAATTTTACTATAAAATTTATAAAAAAAGTAAGTTTATAAATTAAACTTACTTTGCAGAAAATAAAACTTTAGCTATCTTAGGGCTTAAATTATTTCTATTTTCCAATAATATTTTTTTAACTTGATCTACATTCTTACCTTTTAGTGTTTTCATGGCTTTTGTACAAACTCTTACTGTAATTTCAGAACCATCAACATTCAATTTCATAGTTTGAAGATTAGGTCTCCATATTCTTTTAGTGCTTCTATGAGAGTGACTCACCATGTTACCGTGACCTACTTTTTTTCCGAATACTTCACATATTTGCATAAATTTTACCTCCTTACCTTTTTACACATTACAAAATACATTCTAACATATTTCTATTATTTTTACAAGTTTTTAAAGTATATTTATTTTACTTTTATTTTTTAATTTTGTCAAGGGAAATATTATCCGCTATTACGTAATCCTGTTGCTAATCCATTAATAGAAATATGAATGGCTTTTTGTAAATTTTCAGAGTCATTTCCATTCCTTTGCCTTTTTAATAGTTCAATTTGTAAATAGTTCATAGAATCAAAATAAGCTAAACGATTTCTTAAACTACTAGCAAGTTCTGGATTATCAGCGAGAAGAATGTCATTTCCAGTTATTTTTTGTAAAATTCCCAATGTTAATTTCCATTCTGTTATGATTTCATTAAATATTTTTTGTGCTACTTTTTGATCTTGGGCTAACTTTACATATTCAGCAGCAATTCCTAAATCGGTTTTAGATAAAATCATATCTACATTAGAAATAAGTGATTTAAAGAAAGGCCATTCCTTATACATCTTTTGTAATATTAAAATATTTTGTTTATCTTTATCAATCCAGCTTGTGAAAGCTGATCCTACACCATACCAACCTGGTAACATTATACGGGATTGTGACCAAGAAAATACCCATGGAATAGCTCTCAAGCTATCTAATGTCTGATTTTTTTTTCGTGAAGAAGGTCTTGATCCTATATTTAGTCCAGATATAGCATTTATAGGTGTAATATCAAAGAAAAAATCAGAAAATCCTTCAGTGTTGTAAACTAAATTACGATAAGATTTATAACTTAAATCTGAAATTTCTTCAATAATTTTCTCATAGAAATCCCAAGAGACATCTTCTGTACTCAATGCACTTGATTCTAATGCAGCTGAAATAATAGCTTCTAAATTTTTAAATCCAAGATCAGGGTTACCGTATTTAGCACCTATAACTTCTCCTTGTTCAGTTAATCTAATAGTACCATCAGTACTTCCTTCAGGTTGAGCTAAAATGGCTTCATAACTAGGGCCACCACCACGACCCACACTTCCTCCTCTACCATGAAAGAAAGAAATTTCTACATTAAATTTTTTTCCAATAGCAGTTAGTTCTTTTTGAGCAACATAAAGAGACCAACTGGAGCTTAAATATCCCCCATCTTTATTACTATCGGAATATCCTAACATAACTTCTTGTTTTCTTCCATTTTTATCCAACCATTTTTCTATAAGAGGTATAGAGAACCATTTTGTTAAAATTTTAGGTGCTGCTTCTAAATCTTCAACTGTTTCAAATAGTGGAACAATTTGTAAATCACAAAATTCATGTCCGTTATTTCCATTAGCTAGATTAGCTTCTTTTAATAAAATAGCAATTTCTAACATATCAGAAACGCTTGTAGCATGAGAAATTAGATTCTTTTCTATTATCTGATTACCGAATCTTTCTCTTAATGATTTTACTTTTCTAAAAATTTCAAGTTCTTCTGAAAGTAAATCACTTTGAGGAATAGTTGGATTACTTAAAGTACGTGGATCATATTCTAGTTCTTTTAATAATACATCACAACGAGATTCTTCGGGTAAATTTAAATAATTGTCTAGTATATTTGCACTTTTTAATAATTCTGCTACACAAATTTCATGTATACTAGAATCTTGTCTCAAATCAATAGTAGCTAGATGAAAACCAAAAATTTTTGTAGCAGTTATAAGATCATTTAATAATCCCTTAGTTAGAAATTCTGCATTATTATCAACTAGAGATTTCTTGATAGTATCTAAATCTTTTGTAAACTCTTCAGCTGAATTATATGGATTGTTTACGGCATTTACTCTTTTTGGAGGTAAAAGATCAGTATTTTCACATAAATTGTAAGCGGTTAAAAGAAGACGATCTTTTATTGCAGTTAATGCACGTCTATAAGGTTCGTTTGTTCTATGTGGAGAAACCTCTCCAGAAGTTTTAGCTAACTCTTCTAATTCTTTATTAACTTTTATCATTGTAATGGACATAGATAAATCTCTATAAAGACGATCGACTTTTTCAAAATAGAATTGAAATAATTTTAATGCTTGTGCTTGAGCAGATTCTTCTAGGGTTTTTACTGTAACAAAAGGGTTTCCATCACGATCTCCGCCTATCCACATTCCCATTGTAATAGGAATCAAATTTTTGATATTTTCTTTACATTCTCCCAATTTTTCTGAAATATTTTGAAATTTATTAATTAACCTAGGAATTTCATTGAAGAAAGTGATATCGTAATAACTAAGAGCATTGCTTATTTCATCTGTAACTCTTAATTTACTCGTTCTAAGCATAGAAGTTTGCCATAAAATTTGAATTCCTCTATTTAATTCATCAATCCATTCATTTTCATCTATTTGATGAGTTATAACATTTTCATATTTATCTAAAATATCTGTTAACTTTTTTATTAAATCTAGTATACTTTTTCTTTGAACTTGAGTAGGATGTGCTGTTAAAACAGGTACAACTGATACTTTTTTCATAGCTTCAAGTATTTTATCTTTATTCAATCCTTTATTTTTCAAATTATGTAAAGATTTTTCTAATGTACCTATTTGTAATTTATTAGAAAATTTCATACTTCTTTGTTGGTGTGTTTGGTAAACATCTTCAGCAATATTCGCCAGAACAGAAAAATGGGTAAAACTTCTAACAACTTTTAATAATTCTTGATCATCTAATTCAGAGCAAAAAGTAGAAAGATTATCACGAGTTTCTTGTTTTTTAGTTTTGTAATATCTAATAGAGGCTCCTCTAAGGCTTTCAGTAGCTTTATAAATATGAAGCCCTGCATAAGTAAAAATTGTTTCTCCAAGAAGAGTTCCTAACAATCTGTTATGCTCTAATAGTGTTTCTTGATATTCATTTAATTTGACTGAAAACAGTGGAGTAACTGGTAAGTTTTTAAAATTCATATAATCACCTTTAAAATTTTATTCTATTAATATTTTTATAACACACAATTATAACACAAAAAATATAAGAATAAAACATAAACTATATTATAAGTTTTATATTACAATAATAAGTTTTGTTAATGTTAAAAAAGAAAATAATATATTTTTAAAATGAATAAATAATAGAATTTATTTTGAATATACATTAGTTTCAAGTTATAATATATAAGAAATTAATTAGACATTATAATTAGGAGGATAAAATGAAAAAAATATTAACAGGATTACTTTTTGTATTATCAATTTTCACATTTTCAAGTTTAAAAGAAGATAAAATACTATCTCAGAAAGAATTACTACAAAAATTGAATTTTTCTAAAGAAAGTATTTATGAAAAATATAAAGAGGTTTATGCTAGAAAAGCAGTTGAAGGGGAAGTAATAAAAACATATACAAAAGATGGATTTGAAACTAAAAATATTGCTAAAAATGGAGATTTTGTAGTAAAAAATGTAACTGATGCAGGAGAAGAGTATATTTTGACAGAATCAAAGTTTAATTCTAGATATGAGTTTAAAGGGAATCATGATGGTGATTGGAAAATTTATAGACCTTTAGGTAAAATAAGAGGAATAAAGGTAAATAGTAAAATAATGAGTCAATTGGGTATTGTAAAAGGGAAAAAAGAATTTTATATTATAGCTAATTGGGGAGAAAAAATGATTGTTAAAAAAAATGATTATTTAGTGTCACCATTAGATAATAGTGAAGTTTATAGAATTGCTGAAAAAGAGTTTTTTGAAACTTATAGAAAATTAAAAAAATAAATAATAAATAGTAAATAAAAAGAGAAGTAATTTAGAAAAATATTTTTCTATAGGTTCTCTTTTTTTAAAATTTATTAAAAGTATTAGTATAATGAAATTTTTATTTTAAACTAAAAATACGTGATATTTTACATTAAATATGATATAATTTTAAATAGAATGTATTATAATAGAATCAAATAATAAAGTATTTTAAATAAATATAAAATGAATTAAAAAGTAATTGGAAAAAGAGGATTAAAAATGGAAAAAAAATACGATACTTTAGAGTTTTATAAAATAGTAAATGATTTGATAAATTTCTCAAAACTTGAAACTACTAAAGAAAAATTTATAGATATCGATATAATCAGAAATAAGTCAATACTAGATAAAGAACTTATGCTTATGACAGAGATGATAGATTTTTATAAATTTGATGATGGTTTTGATCTTACAGGTTTATCAAATATTCAAAGACACATAAATTCTCTAGAATTGATAGGCTCATATTTAAGTGGAGAAGATTTATCTGATTTAAAAAGAAACTTGTCTTTATTTAGGATATCTAAAAGTAGAGCAAGAAATGTAAGAGATAAATATAAAGTCATATGGACGTTATTTAATAATATTGAAGAAGTAAAAGAAATAGAAAAATTTATAGATGAAGCTGTAAAAGATGATGGAGAGTTAAAAGATGAGGCTTCAATTGGATTGAGAGATGTAAGAAGGCAAAAACAAAATATAAATTCAAATATAAAGGAAAAATTTGATGAACTTATTTCTAATAAAGAAACATCAAGGGCGATACAAGAAAGAATAATAACTCAAAGAAACGATAGATATGTAATTGCAGTAAAAACAGATTTTAAAGGTCTTTTAAAAGGTATAGAACATGATAGATCTGCCACAGGAAGTACAGTTTATATGGAACCTTTAAATGTAGTTTCACTAAACAATAAATTAAGAGAGTATGAAGTAAGAGAAAGAGAAGAAATAAGAAAAATACTATTAAGACTCACAGAATTGATTAGAACTAAAAAAGATGAAATTTTGGAAATTAAATCTATACTAGAAAGACTTGATTTTATAAATGCAAAAACAGTTTATTCATTAAATAAAAAAAGTATTGTTCCTAAAATAATAAATAAAGAATATTTAAAATTAGTTGATGCGAGACATCCTTTAATAGATGAAAGCAAAGTGGTTCCAATTAATTTTGAATTGGGAAATAATGAAAATATAATGCTTATAACAGGACCTAATACAGGGGGTAAAACGGTAACTTTAAAAGTTGCTGGGTTATTAACACTTATGGCATTATCAGGGATACCTATACCAGCAGGAGAAAAAACAGAAATAGGTTATTTTAATAGTGTATTATCAGATATCGGTGATGAACAGAGCATAGAACAAAATTTATCTTCTTTTTCTGGACATGTTAGAAAAATCAAAGAAATTATGGAAGAAGCTGATTACAAATCTTTAATTTTAATGGATGAACTTGGAAGTGGGACAGATCCTATGGAAGGTTCAGCCTTTGCCATGTCTATCATAGACTATTTAAATAGAAAAAATGTAAAGTCTATAATTACTACACATTATAGTGAAGTAAAAGCATATGCATATAATACAAAAGGAATAAAAAGTGCCTCAATGGAGTTTAATATTGAAACGTTATCTCCAACATATAAGCTTCTTGAGGGAATTCCTGGGGAGAGTAATGCACTAATAATTGCAAGAAAATATGGAATTAGTGAAGAAATAATAGAGAATGCTAAAAGTTACATTAGTGAAGATAATCAAAAAGTAGAAAAAATGCTAAAATCTATAAAAGAAAAAAATGATGAACTTGGAATGTTAAAAGATGAGTTAGAAATATCAAAAAAAGAACTAGAAGAACAAAAATCATCGTATGATAAAAAAATGATAGAAGTTGAAAATGAAAAAAATGAAGTTATAAAACAAGCTTATGAAAAAGCTGATAGTTATTTGAAAGAAATTCAGTCTAAAGCTAGAAATTTAATAGATAAAATAAGTCAGGAAGATGCTAAAAAAGAAGATGCAAAAAATGCTCAAAGAAGCTTGAATATGTTAAGAAATTCATTCGTAACTGAAAAAAAACAAAATGTGAAAGATAAAAAAGTTTTAATAAAAAATATAGAAGTTTATGAAGGAGAAGAGGTATTAGTTAAAACATTAAATCAAAATGGTAAGGTTTTACGTATTATTCCTGAAAAAAATAGTATACAAGTTCAGGCGGGAATCCTTAAATTAATAGTATCTTTAGATGATGTTGTTAAAATAAAAAAGAAAAAATCAAAAAAAATTGGTAATTTTGTCTCATTAAAATCCAGTCAAGTCCGTAGTGAGATAGATTTGAGGGGAATGAATGCTGATGAAGCAATTATAGAACTTGAAACTTACTTAGATAGAGCAATGCTTAATGGGTATCATGAGATTTACATTATACATGGAAAAGGAACGATGATTTTAAGAAAGAAAATACACGATTTTTTAAGAACATGTAACCATATTTCTGAGTTTAAAGCCGCCAATCAAAATGAAGGTGGGATAGGATGCACAGTAGTAGTTCTAAAATAGTTTGAAAAATAAAGAATATAAAAATTTTAAATTATATGTTAAAATTTCAAAAAATAGGAGAAAAAATGAAAATATATAATACTATGACAAATAAACTTGAAGAATTTATACCTTTAGAAAAAGGAAAATTGAAATTATATGTATGTGGTCCTACAGTGTATAATTATATACACCTTGGAAATGCAAGACCTGTAGTAGTTTTTGATACTCTTGCAAGATATTTTCAATATAAAGGCTATGAAGTTGATTTTGTGCAAAATTTTACTGATGTAGATGATAAAATAATAGCTAGAGCTAATGAAGAAGGTTTATCTACGGAAGAAATAACAAAAAAATATATTCAAGCTTTTTCTGAAGATATAGAAGATTTAAATACTTTGAAAAATATAAAAAGACCTAAAGTTACTGAAAATATTCCAGAAATAATTGAAGTAATAAAAAAGTTAATAGAAAATGGATATGCTTATGAAAAAGATGGAAATGTATTTTTTGATGTAAGAAAATACAATGATTATGGAAAACTTTCTAATCAAAAAATAGATGAACTTGAATCAGGGGTGAGAGTAGACATAATTGGCAATAAAAATGATCCTCTGGATTTTACTTTATGGAAAAGTAAAAAAGAAGGAGAACCTTATTGGGAATCTCCTTGGAGTCAAGGGAGACCAGGATGGCATGTTGAATGTAGTGCGATGTCAAAAAAATATCTAGGAGATTCTTTTGATATTCATGGAGGAGGTCAAGACTTAGTATTTCCCCATCATGAAAATGAAATAGCTCAAAGTAAATGTGCGTATAATGGTCACTTTGCAAAATACTGGATGCACAACGGATTTATACAAATAGAGGGAAATAAAATGTCAAAATCTTTGGGTAATTTCTTTTTACTAAGGGAAATATTAGATAAATTTTCTGGAAATGTGATAAGATTATTTATATTAAGTACTCATTATAGAAAACCTATAAATTTTTCTTTTGAAAATATGGAAGATAGTAAAAAAGCTCTACAAAATATAACTTCTTCAATGAAAAGATATGAAGAATTAATATTAAAATTTGAAAAAGAAATAGATAATATTAAAATAAAAAAAGATATCAAAGAAATATCAGAATTTTATGACAAATTAGAAAAATATGATAAAAAATTCATTGATGCTATGGAAGAGGATATGAATACACCTCAAGCATTAGCTACAATATTTGATCAAATAAGAGAAACAAATAAATTTTATGATGTAATACTTGGTAAATTGAGTGAAGAAAATATAAAAGGATTAAAATATTCTCATGATAATTTAGAAAATAAAATAGAAAATATTTTAGGAATACTTCTCGTAAAAGAAGATGTTGAAGAAAGCAATAAAATAACAAAAAAATTAATAGAGTTTTTGTTAGAATTAAGAAATGAAGCAAGAAAAGAAAGAAACTTCAAACTTTCAGATGATATTAGAGATAAGCTAAAAGAGTTTGGAGTAGAAATAAAAGACAATAAAGACAGTACAACCAGTTATACTATAATAATATAAAATTTATTAGGAGGAAAAAATGTTTAAATTTTTAAGAATGTTCAGAGTTAATAAAAGTATATCAATAGATTTGGGGACTGCAAATATTCTGATATACGATAAACAAAAGAAAAAAATAGTATTAAATGAACCTTCTGTTGTAGCGAGAGATAAAAAAACGGGGAAAGTTATAGCTGTAGGGAAAGAAGCAAGAGAAATGTTAGGTAAAACACCTGCAAGTATAGAAGCTATAAAGCCTTTACAAGATGGAGTAATTGCAGATATAGAATCTACGAAAGAAATGCTTTCATATTTTATTCATAAAATTTATGGGAATTCATTGTTTAAGCCAGAGGTTATGATATGTGTACCTATTCAAGTATCAAGTATAGAAAGAAAAGCGTTATTTGATGCTGTAAGAGGAGCTAAAAAGACATATATAATAGAAGAAGGAAGAGCAGCAATAATAGGTTCAGGAATAAATATATCACAACCTGAAGGAAATATGGTAGTTGATATAGGTGGTGGATCAACTGATATAGCTATATTGTCGTTAGATGAAATAATAGCAAGTAAATCATTAAAAATAGCTGGAAATAAATTTGATGAAGATATAGTTAAATATGTTAAAAGGAAACATAATATATTAATTGGAGAAAGAACTGCTGAAAAAATTAAAAAAGAACTAGGAACAGCTATACCTGAAGCAAATCCTGAAAAAATGGATATAAAAGGAAGAGATTTGGAAACAGGGATTCCAAATACAGTAGAAATAAATGCCAATGAAATATATGAAGCAATAGAAGATTCTTTATATCAAATAGTAAATTCAGCTAAAGAAGTATTGGAAAAATGTCCTCCTGAATTAGCAGCGGATATTTTAGATAATGGAATTGTTATGACTGGAGGAGGGTCTTTAATTAAAAATTTAATAGAAATGATGGAAAAAGAAATAGGAATAAAGGTTTATTTAGCTGAGAATCCATTAGATTCGGTTGTTTTAGGTGGAGGCATTGCTTTTGATAATAAAAAACTACTAAAAACTCTTCAAATGAGAGAAAATTAAAATAAGGTGAATTTATGAAAAATAGTGAAATAGAAAAAAATTTCAAAAAAGAAATAGAGCAAAAGAAAGTGAGCGCAAGTTATCTTTTTTATGGAGATAAAAGAGTAGATTTACTTTTTTATGCTCTAAAATTTTCTAAAATGGTGATGACTAGTTATTTTTCAGAAGAAGCTTTGGAAAAAAAAGAAATAGAGAGAAAAATTGACAATTTTCAATATCCAGACGTAGAAATTATAAATAAAGAAAACGAAAATATAAAGATAGATAAGATAAGAGAAATAATATATTCAGCAATAGAATCCTCATACAATTCTCCTAAAAAAATATTTATACTTTTGGGAATAGAAAATTTAAGAAAAGAGTCTTCTAATGCTCTTTTAAAGATACTGGAAGAACCTCCTAAGGATGTATACTTTATATTACTTTCAAGAAGTCTGAGTATAATTCCTACAATAAAATCAAGAACAGTGAAATTTTATTTAGAGAGTGAAAATAAAGATGAATTAGGTGTAAATAAAGAAATTTATTATTTTTTTGATGGGAATGAAAATCATATAAATTTATTTAAAAATGATAATATAAAATTAGAAGAGTACTCAAAAAATATAAAGACAATGGAAAATGCACTTGAAAATATAATAAATATGAAAAAATATTTAAATGAAGAAATAAATGTAGAAAATGAATTGGACCTAATAGTGAAATATAATAGTAGTATAAATTTTATATGTAAAAAGATAAAAACAATAAAATTAGAAGATATTTATATATTAATAAATGAATTAGAAAAGGAATATAAACAAGAAAGAGAAAAATTAATTGATTTTCTTAGTAAAATTATAATAAATTCAAGGATGATAGTTGATTTAGAAAATTTAAAAAAATTAATTAATATAAAAAATAGCATAAGAAGTAATGTTAATATTAGAAGTGTGCTGTTTAATTTTTTTGAATATTTAAAAAGTTAAAATAAAAAATATTAATATAGAAATGAGGTAAATTTATGCATTTAAAGCATCTTGTAAGTGGAACAGATATTCGTGGAATAGTTTCAAAATTTGAAGATAAAGAGGTAAATTTAGGAGTTGAAGAAATAAAATTTATAGCTAAAGGCTTTGGTCTGTGGCTAGAAAATAAATCTTTAAAAAAAGGAGAACTTAAAAATAGAAAATTAAAAGTCTCTATAGGGTATGATGCTAGAATTACAGGACCTGAATTTTCAAAAATTATTATATCCGTTTTAAACGAAATGGGAATGGATGTATATGATTGTAAAATGTCTATAACTCCTTCTCTATTTATGACAACAATATTTGAAGAATATAAATCAGATGGAGCTATAATGATAACAGCGAGTCATTTGCCTGGTTATTACAACGGCTTAAAATTTTTCTCTATTGACGGAGGTTTAGAAAAAGAAAATGTTTTTGAAATACTAGAATTAGTAGAAAAAAATAAACTAAAATGT
>JAGOWQ010000084.1 GCA_018060185.1 Leptotrichiaceae bacterium
TTTTCAAAAGAAGAGCCGCAACTGAACTGTCAATTCCTCCACTCATTCCTACTATTACTTTTTCCATACTTCCTCCATATTACTGTGCTTGTACATATTATATCAAATTTATTGTTTTTTTACAAAATTACGTGTTTCTATATTTATATAATATCTAATTTAAATTCCAAAGTAGTTAACTTTTTAAAAATAAAAAAAGTCATACTGTTTCCAGTACAACTTCCGTATAAGTTATTCATTATTTCTTCTAAAACACCTTCAATATTATTCCAAACATCATTGTTATTAAATCGTAAAGTTTTTATACCAAGACTTTTCATAAAATCTTCTCTAATTTTGTCATATTCCAAGCCTTCTTCTGTAAAATGCTGACTTCCATCAAGCTCAATAACTAGTTTCAAAGAGGGACAATAAACTACACTCCGTTACGCATAAGATATTCTAAGCTTGACAGCTAAGAATATCTAAAAATCTGCTATATAAGAGCCTATTCCATATTGTCTACGAAATCTTACTCCAAGTAAATTATTTCTGATGTGACTCCATAGTATTATTTCACATTCAGTCATTCCTTTTTTTAGTTCTCTTCTTTTTTCTTTTGTTGATTCTTTATTAAATACTTGCATAGATACATCAACTCCACCTGTTTCCGCCTCTCATCTTAGAGGCGGACAAAGTTCATTATATCGGGCTTTTTTGCTTTCATCTCTACAATAGGTTTCTCTATGATTAGAGAAACCGACAACAAGGGAGGAGTAGAGCAGTATAACTTCCATCATTAATACAATATATATTTGAAGGGTTTGAGAAAATCAAAATAATCTAAAGCTCATTATTTACCATTTAACACCCATATCTAATAAAAACTTACGAGTTTGGGAATTAGTAGCAAATTCTAAAAGACCTTGTCCACTAAAGTCTTTTGATTGCTTATCAGCCCCATTCTCAAATAATAGTTTGATTACTTCTTTAGAGTTACATAAAACAGCATCAAAAAGAGCTGAAGTTAAGTTAATATTTATTTTTCTAGCTTTCATTTCATCCATTAATAATTCTACAGATTCTTTAGAGTTATTAATTGCTCCGATATTTAAATAGTTATCATATATTTTGACATTATTTTCCAGTAATAATTTTATTACATTATAAGAATTGTAATAAAGGGCTATCCCCAAGGGTTTTTCTTCGAAAGAACATTCTTCCTCAATTCCAGCTCCATTTTCTATTAGAAGTTTACAAATTAAAGGGTTATTATTTTTTATTGCAACATAAAAAGGATTTTCTTTATATATATCTTGCACATCAATACTAGCTCCATTTTCTAGCAGAAATTTTGTTATTTCATAGTTATCCATCAAAACAGAATAGAAAAGAGGAGTTCTCTTTAATTCATCTTCCAATTCAATTAATTTTGAGTTTTGTTCAACCATCTTTTTAACTTCTTCATTATTATTTTTAATAATTTCTAAAAATATGGAATAATTTTTGTCGTTTACTGGTATAGCTCCACCTTTTTTTATCAAATAATTTTCTACTTCCTCTTGGGACAAGAATTTAGCCCATTGAACCATAGACATATTTTGATTTTTCTCCCTAATATTTGCACCTTTTTCAACTAAATATTTAACAATATCTAATTTTGAGTCTTTTAAACTTAATAATAAAGGACTTTGCCCATGCTTATCATTCATATTGAGTTTTGCTCCATTTTTAAGAGCTAATTTTACACCACTAATATCATTCTTTTCAATAGCTATAAATAAATTTTCATTAACTCCCGCAAAAACTAAATTTGTAAGTAAAAATAATAGAGTAAGTATTTTTTTCATTGTATTTCTCCTTTAATATAATTTGTTTATTCAACAAGAAAATAATATTTTTAAATATAAAATTTATGATATTTCATTAACAGTCAGCCAATAATTACAGTTAACGTTATCAGTTTCTACCCTTATCACTTCATAGATTTCTTGTGTATCTTTTATAATAATTTTATCTTATGGTTCAATAGGAATCTCATAGTGGTTAAAATTAATATCTATTATATTTAGTTCCCTTGCCAACCTAACCTTAATTTCTGGTACAACTTTACCGTTGGATTTTTCAACTTTCGCATCTAGCAATGGTAAATCTACGCTCAATGCTTTTGGGGATATATAAATCATTTTTACTCCTCCCTAGTTTTTACTATTAAATGTATTCTTATCATTATTCTTAGGATTAATTGTTATATTTTATTTATTAATATACCTATTTTTTCAGATAATTTAAAACTTTTTCCATTTATTTTTTTATAAATTATTACAATTTCTCTTACTTCTTCATAAATGTTCTTATAATCTTTTGTATATAGAGCATATGAAGCCAACTTTGAATTAATACCATCTAAAAAGTTAATGAATATTTCATTAACCCGAATACTATCAATTTCTATTTTTTTACTATCTATAATTTCACTTATGTTATCTCTAGTAATTTTTAAATCTCTAAACTCAATCTCTGCAAATAAACCACTATTTAATTTATCATTTAGGTTCTCTTGCAAAGAGATTAATATAGTAGAATTACTTGTATTAATGCTTTCTATTATTAACGATATTAACTTAAGTATTTCTGTATTTTCTTTAAAACTATCTTTATGCTTATTATTAATAAATTCATTAAATTTATTAATATAATCTGAACGATTGGGAAAATTATTTTTAATTCTTTCAATAATAGTATTTAATTCTTTCATTTCATAAAAAACCTCTAAAATTTCTTTACCATAATCCAAACCAATAATAATTTTTAAATTATCACTAATAAAATTTTCATCAAAAAGTATATAACCTGAATAATTGATTTCTTTCCACTTAGTTGAAAAAGATATCAATTTTTGAATATTAAAATCTTTAACAGAACGGTCTTCTTGATTTTTTTCTAAAATATATTTAACATATTCCTGTAATCCTTGTTTTTTATCATTCTCTTCTTTCTTTTTACTATGTTCTATTTGCCAAGCAATTCCAACCAATGAAATAATTCCCCCATAAATTGCTCCTAAAAGACTTAGCAAACCATCAATAGTTGGAATTTTGCAAGTCTTAGTCACAATATAAAGTAAAATTAATGGTGTTAGTAAAGCTAACAGGAATATCCTTCTCATTCTAATCCTCCAATTTTTTATTTTTCTATCAATAAATTTTAACTAATTTCAATTTTACATCCTTCAACTACAAACAAAATATTAATTTTTATTTTTTATTATTATAATCTTAACTCATAAATATAAAAACATCAAGTATAGATTAACAAAGCTTGTACAAACTTTATTTTTTATTAATTTTTTTAATTTCTCAAAATTACAAAATATTTTTTCCCCATCCCCTTTCTTCCTCACAACTAACGGTACTTTTCCACCTACACAAATGCTCTGCAACACCATATTTATATAGAAATTCTCTATTCACCTTTACAGTTCCAAGGATTATTTCTACTCATATACATTATTTCATTCTCATATGCCCTCTTCACTAAGTACGTTATATTTGTGCATAAAAAAATGAGGTATTTAAACCTCACTTTGGAATTCTTATTACAAACTCTGTACCTTGTCCCTCTTGACTATTTACTTTTATATCACCTTTATGT
>JAGOWQ010000042.1 GCA_018060185.1 Leptotrichiaceae bacterium
TCTTCTTATCTTATTATTCTGTTTTTATTGTCCTTTTGTTATGCGAATTTATTTCGCATTGACAAAAATTATATTACCACATTATATTACTCTTTGTCAACTACTTTTTTTAATTTTTTTTGTTTTTTTTAACATTCAAATAAATACATTGTTATCTCATATTTATTTTTTTTGCACGTTCATCGACAATAATAGCTAATGCTCCATCTCCCGTTACATTTGTAGCTGTTCCAAAGCTATCCTGTGAAAAATGTAATGCAATCATTAATGCTTGCTGTGATGGATCCATACGTAAAAGTGATTGTAGTAACCCTAGAGCTGTAACAACTCCTCCACCAGGTATTCCAGGCGCTGCAACCATTGTAACTCCTAGTAATAATATATATTGCATTCCTATTATAGGTTGAATTATTGGACTTCCAGTTACATACATTATTCCCATAGCCCCTAAGACAAGAGTTATAGTATCTCCTGATAAATGTATATTTGCACACAAAGGTATTACAAAATCTTTTACGTCTTCTGAAATACCATTTTTCTCTGTTGAAACTAACGTTACTGGTATAGTAGCCGCAGATGATTGTGTACCAACAGCTGTTAAATATGCAGGTAACATGTTTTTTATAGACTTGAAATAAGGTTTTTTACCATATATACACGCTACTACATATTGTGCAAGAATACATAATATTTGAACTATAATTATTAATAAAAATAATAAAGAAAACATTTTTATTACTGGTACAATTTTCCCTTCTCCTGCAAGTTTTGCAAATAAACCTGCTATATGAAATGGTATAAATGGAATTACAAATTTAACTAATGTTTTTTCAACAATCTCTTTAAATTCCATAGTAACTTTTTTTAAATTTTCTTCTTTCAAATAAGCTAATCCAAGTCCAATTAAAAATGCTAATGCTATCGCTGTCATCGCCCCCATTATTTGACCTAAATCAAGAGGTATAAACGTATCAAAAATTGATTTTTTTGTCGATTCTTCAATAGATGATGGAAGCTTAATTCCTTTTAAAATAATTGGAATTATTATAGTCCCTATAATATATGCTGAAAACCCAGCTATTATTGATGATAAATATGATAAAACTGTTGTAAATGTTAACATTTTTCCAGCTTTTTTACCTAAATCAGCAATACCTGGTATTATCAATCCTAGTATTATAAGTGGAACAATAAATTTTAAAAAACTTCCAAATAACGTTGTATATGTACCTATTACTCCTGCAATAAATGACATCATTGATGAAATAATTGTATTACTACCTTCTTTTGTTAAATTATTAATTAACAATCCAACTAATATCCCCGCAACTGCACCAATTAATAATTTTGGTAACATCCCCATCTTCTTCATAAAAAATACCTCCTTAAAAATTTTGTCATTTTATTTGATCATTTTTCTAATAATTATATAAAAATAAATTTAATAAATAATATTATATTTTTTAATATTTTTATAATTATATAATTTCCATTAATATATACTATTATAAGTGTTATTGTCAACGTTTTAAGTGTTTATAATTTTAAAATTAAAATTTAAACATGTTTACCATATGTAGATTTTATAATATTTTTTATTTTTTAAACATAAATAGTAAATTTTGTAAAATTTATATCTCAATTATCTGATATATATTTATTTATTATTTCTATACTCTCATTATAGGTTTCTGTTAATTTATATTTACTTTCACGTATTTTATTTTTTATTAAAATATATTTTTTATTATGTTTTTTTAACAGCCTCTTTAATTCTACATCAAATCTTTCTATATTTTCTTCTCCCATACTTGTATTTTCCACATATATTATAATATCAAACTTAATATTTTTTATAAAATCTTCTATTATGGGATGTTCACTTCCTGTTTGTAAAATCGAAAAAACTTGTAATGATGTAAAATCTGTATCAATAAATAATAATTTATCTGCTGTTTTAAGAGAATTTAAAATTTCTAAATTATGCCTGTATACTATTTGACTATAATCATCATACTGTAGATTATATACATTATTTTGAAGAACTTCTCTAATGTATTCTTTTCTATATTCTTTAACATATGTAGTATTATAATAGTTGGCAAGTTTTTGAGTCAAATTTGTTTTACCAGAATTTTCAGATCCTATTATCAATACTTTCAAAACAAAAAATTCTCTAACGTATCTTGGTATAAAAAACCAATTATTATATGGGTTTTTTCTAACTTCAGTTGCACTTATATTAAAATTACTTCTAGATGTATCTATTGTTTTTATTTCTAAATTTCTATTAAATGTGTATTTATCATTTTTAAAATTCTCTTTATAATTTTCTACATCTTGATTTTCATTAGTAAAAATAATGTCTATTATTATATTATTTTTTAACAATAGTTCTTTTACCCTATCACTCCAATCTTTCCATCCATTTGGATATTCGGTAATTCCGTCTTCTTCTAAATGTAATATTTTTATATTCTTCTGCTCGTTAAAAGTTTGCTCTACAAAACGGACTCTATCTTTTATTGTTGGCATCTTTTTCATTTTTGATTCTTCAAATAATTTTAAATCCCTTTTATTATCAGTGCAAACAATTACATAAAGATTATCCACAAAACCACTTGATTTTTGGATAAAATCTACATGACCTATATGTAATGGATAAAATTTACCAAAAATTATTCCATTTTTATTTGAATTTTTTTTATTTTTTTCTTTACTCACAATATCCTCCATATTTATATATTTTATCAAGTATATCAGATTTTGGTCTATTTTTCCATTTTATTGCGTTATTTTATTCAACTAAAATATATTTTTATATATTTATTTTTGTTTTATATATTTCAATTTTATCATCAAGATTATTTAGATATTTATTCCAATGATTTATCTGTTTTTTTACATATTTCTTATGCTGTTCTAAAATCTCCATCCTTTCCTTTACAGTTTCATCTCCTTCATAACGTAAATCTGAATATCTTTTAATTTTTTTAATGCTTTAATCCATTCTATATCCGTTTCATAGTAGACTCTTCTATTTTTTCATCTCTTTTAACTCTAAACAATTCTTTTTTTCATAAAATATTATTCTAATCGCAAGAAGAAAAAATTTATTAGAAGACTTAAAAAAGGAAATCGCAGTCCATCATTCTAATTTAGATATTATTACAATAGATTTCGATTTAACTTCTATTGATAAAATCCATGAATTGTATTCTAAGATTTCTAATTATCATATAGAGTCTTTGATAAATAATGCAGGATTTGGGCTTTACTGGCATGTAAAAGATCAATCCTTAACAACAATTGAAGATATGATAAATCTAAATATAGGAGCTCTGACATTACTATCTACTCTATACGTTCAAGACTATCACGATATTGAAAATTCTCAATTAATTAACATCTCTTCAGCAGGGGGTTATACTATTGTTCCGTTAGCAACTATATATTGTGCCACAAAATTTTATGTAAATGCTTTCACAGAAGGTTTAGCTATGGAATTAAAAGAAAACAATTCTAAACTAAAGGTAAAAGTTTTAGCACCTGCTGTAACAAAAACTAATTTTTGAAACGTAGCAACCAACACAAATAATTTTGATTACGATAAATCTTATAATACTTATCATACATCAGAAGAAATGGCAGATTTCCTCATCAAATTATATGAAAGCAATAAAACTGTTGGTCATATTAATCGTGAAACGTATGAATTTATTCTATCCGATGGATTTTTTCAACACTCTTATAGTTCATCAAATAATGTAAAACTGAAATAATTTTTATATTAAAATGTCTCATAAATTAAATTATGAGACATTTATTTTATAATTCATTTATAAAATAAATATAAAATTTTTGTGGGTAAGTCTATATGATTCATACTATTCATAAGGATCCCAACTATCAAGAATTAATTTGTCCATTTCATCTATATTTTTAGGTTCTCCTTCTGAAATAGCAAAATGAATTTTATTTCCTACTACAAATACATTTTGTATTAATGCTTTCCCTGAAATATTTTTTACTCTCAGTTGCATTCCTTTATAACCATTAGAATTAACTTCCTTTACTACAAGATTATTCTTATTATGACCCTCATTTAAGTATCTATTATAAGTAGATTTTATAACTTCCCTAGCTACCTCTAGATCACTTATTTCACTTTTTCTCTGAAAAGTTAAAACATCTAATGTAAAAATATCTATCTCATTTTTTGTTATTTGTAGAGTATAGAAAGAAGAATCAGGATCAGTAAACCACATTAACTTCTCCCAGTTTGGAACATCAATAAATCCAACAAACTCATTTCCAAAACGACCTTTTTCTAAATATTTTTCAGAAGCATACTGGTATTTATCTTTATCACTCATAACTTCTTTGAAATTTTTTGAATTATTTGCACTTTCTCCAAAAAACTGAATAGTAAACATCATCAAAATCATTGTTTTCATTAAAAAATTTTTTTTCATTTTATTCCCTCCTATAATTTTTGTTTCAATTTAAATAGTCATATTTGTTCCTAAAACATTTTATTAGTTATATTAATACGTCCATATTATATTACAATACAATTCAAATTATGTCAAATGATAGTATAAATACTATTTTTTTTGTATTTAACTCTAAAATACAACCAAAAATAAATAACATAAAATAAATCAGAATCTTTGAATATAATTTTTTTATATCACTAAGAGACTGATTTTTGAAAATATATTTTTAATATATTTTTTAATATTAAATTACTTTATTACTATTTAATTAATCCTTCTTTCTTTAAATATTCTTTAGCAACATCTAGCGCTTTTTCACCTTTAACTGCAACTTTATAATTCATTTCAGACATTTCACTGTCTGATATTTTATTGTTTAATTTGCCCAATATTTCTTTCAGTTGAGGGTATTTTTCCAAAGTATCCTTTCTCATCAAAGGTGCTCCTTGATAAGGAGGAAATAGTTTTTTATCGTCTTCTAAAACTATTAAATCGTACTGAGCTATTTCTGAATCTGTAGAATAAGCATCAATCAAATTTATATCTCCACTTTGAATTGCAACATATCTAAGTTTTGGCTCAAATTCCTTTATATCTTTTAACTCAAATCCATATAGTTTTTTTAATCCTAAGTAACCATCTTCTCTATCATTAAATTCTCTCGTAAATCCTGCTTTTATTTTATCTTTAATTTTTTCTAAATCTGAAATTTTACTAATTTTATTTTCTTCAGCAAAACTCCTTGGAACAGCTATTGCATAAGTATTATTATACTTCATAGGACTTAACATTTCCATATTAAAGTTTTTTTCCATTCCAATCTTTGCTTGTTCAAAAACTTTTTTCTCTTCATTACTTACAGGAATTTCCTTTAAAAAAGTAAAAACTGCTGTACCTGTAAATTCTGGATATATATCTATATTTTTAGAATTTAGAGCATTGAATACAAAAGTAGTAGTTCCCATTCCAACTTTTAATTCCACCTCTATATCGCTTTCTTCTTCTATTAATAATTTGTACATATTTATCAATATCTCAGGCTCTGTCCCTAGTTTCCCAGAAATTATTAATTTATCTTTTTTACTAGAAATCCCTATACCTTTACCACCAATTCCAAAAACAAATATAGCCATCATTATCCCTAATGATATTACTATCTTTTTCAAACTCAATTTTTCCATTTTTTTGAAAATGTAATCAAATAAAATCGCAAGTAAAGCCGAAGGTACAGCTCCTAATAAAATCAAATAGTTATTATTTCTATCTAATCCTAATAGTATAAGCTTACCAAGACCGCCAGCTCCAACAAGTGAGGCAAGAGTTGCAGTCCCTATTATTAATACTGCTGAAGTTCTAATCCCTGCCATTATAACAGGCATTGCAAGAGGAAATTGTATTTTTAATAATTGCTGTAGCTTATTCATACCCATTGCTCTAGAAGCTAACATATATATGGGATCTATCCCTATTATTCCTGTGTATGTATTTCTAAGTATTGGAAGAAGAGCATATATTATAAGTGCTATAATTGCTGGTTTTCTTCCTATTCCCACCAAAGGAATAAGAAGTGCTAATATAGCAAGAGACGGAACAGTCTGAAAAACACTTGTAATTCCTATAATGAAGTCCGCTATTTTTTTATGATAACTTAAATAAATCCCTAACGGAATAGCTATTAAAAGTGAAATAACTAAAGCTATAAATGAAATTTGTATATGTTCAGTTATTGCTTTTAAAACTTCTTCTTTTCTATCTATAAAAGTCAAAAATAATTTATTCATTATTTTTACCTCCTTTATTTCTTGAGGAAATAAATTCTTTTACAAATTTATTTTTAGGATTATTTATTATTTCTTCTTTTGTACCTTGTTGTACTATTTCACCCTCTTGTATAATACATATTTTATCACCTAAATAAAATGTTTCTTCAATATCATGAGTTACAAAAACTATTGTTTTATGAATTTTTTGTTGTAACTCTTTTATATCCTTTTGAAGACCTAATCTTGTTATAGGATCCAGCGCACTAAAAGGCTCATCCATTAATATTATCTCAGGGTTTGCAGCAAGAGCTCTGGCTATACCAACTCTTTGTGCTTCTCCTCCTGATAATTCTTGCGAATTTCTTTTTCTATATTTTTCAGAATCAAGACCTACCATTTTTAAAAGCTCATCTACTCTTGAATTTATTTCATTTTTTTTCCATTTTTTTAATTCTGGTACAATTGAAATATTTTCTTCTACATTCATATGAGGAAAAAGAGCTACTTGCTGTAATACATAACCCATATCCCAACGTAATTTATGAATATCGTACTCCCTCACATTTTTACCTTTTATTATTATCTCCCCTGATGTATTATCTTCCAATCTATTTATCATTTTTAAAGCTGTTGTCTTCCCACTTCCACTAGGTCCTATGAAAACTGTAATTTCACCTTCATTTATTTTGAGATTTACATTTTTTAATGCTTTATTCCCACTGGTATAAATCATATCCACATTTTTGAATTCTATCATTTTTTCATCTCCTGACAATTATTTATTTTCTCTTTCAGCTTTTTCTACATTATTCAACATTTTTTTTAATAATCTTTCCATTGTCTCTATTTCATTTTCAGAAAATCCATCATAACTGTAATCTGTCATTTTTTGGGATATTTCATCATAAACACCTTTTAAAGAATTTGTATATTCTGTTAATTTTATTAATATTTTTCTTCTATCTTTTTTATCTGGAATCCTTTTAATTAAATTTGCTTCTTCCATTCTATCTATCATTTTTGTTAGTGTACTTACTGCTAGACCTGTTTTAAATGATAATTCTTTAATACTTATTCCGTCTTCTTCCCATAATACATGAAGTATTCTCCCTTGTTCTCCATTAAATGCACTTATATTTTTTTCAGATAATATTTTATTCATTATTCTTCCGTTTATTTGCCTGATTCTGCTAATATATAATCCACAATTTAATTTCATTTTAATTACCTCCTCAACAAAACTATTTCTATATAATATATTACTAAATAGAAATAGTTTTGTCAATTTTTATTTTTATGATATAATTTATTAAAAATAAATATTATGATATAAGAGGTTAAAAAAATGGACAATATGAGAACTGAAATGAAAGCTGTTTTATTAGAAAAACCTTGTAATGCAGAAGATTTAAAAATATCTAAAATACCTATTCCAATTGTAAAGTCAGGATGGGTCTTAGTTAAAATAAAAGCCTTTGGAATTAACAGAGCAGAGATTTTAACTAGAAACGGACATTCTCCATCAGTAAAACTCCCAAGAGTCATAGGTATCGAATGCGTTGGTATTGTTGAAGACCCTTCTGACAGTGATTTTAATAAAGGAGAAACTGTATTTTCTATTATGAATGGAATGGGCAGAGATTTTGATGGAAGTTATGCAGAATATTCTCTAATTCCTTCTAATCAAGTATATAAAATTGATTTTAATTTACTTTCTTCTTTAAAAAATTTCCCAAAAGAATGCTATGGTGATATAGAAAATTCTGAATTTTTAAAATGGGCAAAAATTGCTGCATATCCAGAGCTTTATTATACTGCTTACGGCTCTCTTTTTAAAAGTTTGAAATTGGAGTCAAAAGAAACACTTTTTATTAGAGGGGGTACAAGTTCTGTTGCCCTTGCTGCTATGCAATTATCAAAGGCTTTAAATGTTAAAATAATAGCTACTACTCGTAATCCTTCTAAAGAAGCATTCTTAAAAGAAAATGGTGTGGACATAGTTTTAATAGAAGATGAATTTTTAGAAAAAAACTTATTTAAATATTATCCCAATGGAGTTGATAAAATTCTTGAATTAATAGGAACTTCTACTTTAAAGTCTTCTTTAAAGCTAATCAAAAAAAGTGGAATTGTCTGTATGACAGGTTGTTTAGGAGGATGGATTTTAAATAATTTTGAGCCTTTAGATGATATTATTTCAGAATCGTATTTAACTTCTTTTAATAGCACTTTTGTTGATAAAAATACTTTAGAAGAAATGTTTGAATTTATAAAAAATAATAATATATCTCCTAATATTTCAAAAATTTTTACTTTTGATAAAATCTCCGAAGCTCATAAATATTTAGAGTCAAACAAATCCAATGGAAAAGTTGTAGTTGTTATAAATTAAAGTTATATATAAATACATATAACTTTAAAATAAAAAAACTAGTTATAGAAAGGGTATTACCATGTCAAAAAAAATATTAAAGTTTGAAGAATATGATTTAGAGTCAGTAAATTCTCATGCTGAAATTATTGAATTTCAAGGAGAAAAAGTTTTAAAAGTTACAAGGGATCTAGAAAAAATACCATTTGATATCAACAACATAGAAAATACTTCTGATGAACCAACTTATACTAAAATTAAAGATTTTGATTTTGAAGATGGGACTATTGAAGTAAAATTGTTTTCACAGATACAAAAACCTCAAGTTTTTTCAAATTCAAGAGGATTTATTGGAATAGCTTACAGAATATCTCCAAATGATGCTGAATTTGAGTGTATATATATTCGACCAACTAACTGTATTTCTGAAAATCAGATTATGCGTAATCATACTGTACAATATTTTTCATATCCTAATTACAAATTTGCAACTTTAAGAAAAGAGCAAGAAGGAAAATATGAATCTTGGGCTCCTGTTGCATTAAATGAATGGATTGACGTTAGAATTGAAATAAATGGAGAAATTGCTGAAATTTTCATTAATAATTTGAAATATTCTAATTTAATTATTAATAGAATGCTGGGAAGCAATAAAAATGGAGAAATTGCTTTTTTTGTTGATGTAGATACTATAGGATATTTTAAAAATATTAAAATTACAAGAAAATAATTTTTTAAATTTATTTATAATAAAAAAACGATTTTATAAATTAATTTAAAATTATTAATTTATAAAATCTTTTTTATTATATTAATAACTACTTTTTTATTTACTTGATTTAAAGACTTTACTACTTCTAGAGTATACAGTATCTTTCACATTCATTTTAAAATTTACTAATCTTGCAAGTACAAAAAAATAATCTGAAAGCCTATTTATATACCTTAATCCTATTTCATTAATTTTCTCATTTTCTTCCATAAGGGATACTATTCTTCTTTCAGTCCTTCTTGTTACAGTCCTTGCTTGATGTATCATTCCTGATATTTTATGCCCTCCTGGAATTATAAAATGTTCTAATTTAGGTAATATAGGAATATACTCGTCTATTTTGTTTTCAATATAAAATATATCTTTTTCTTCTTGTTTATATTTCCTTAATTCATTTGGAGTAGAAAGATCGCTTCCACAATCAAAAAGTTGCTGTTGTATATTTTCACATTCTACTACAAGTTCTTTCAATTCTATATATTCTTTCATTTCTGCAACTATAATCCCTAATATAGAACACAACTCATCTATTGTGCCATAAGCTTCTATTCTCAAATGCGTTTTACTTACCGTTTCTCCACCATAAAGCCTTGTTTTACCTCTATCTCCAAACTTTGTATATATCTTCATATAATCCTCCTGTATTGTATGATATTATTACATTCCTAATTTTTTTTTATATCCAACTCCCCAATCATCCATAGCATCTAATAATGGACTTAAACTATATCCTATATCTGTCAAAGTATACTCTACTCTTGGAGGAACTTCTGCATAAACTTTTCTAACAAGAAGATTATTTTCTTCCATTTCTCTCAAATTTGATGTCAAAACTTTTTGTGATATATTATTAATAGATTTTTTTAGTTCTCCAAATCTTTTTGTCCCTTCTAATAAATCTCTTATTATTAATATCTTCCATTTATTAGAAATTAAAGTAAGTGTTGTCTCCACAGAACACTTAGGTAATTCTTTTTTTTGCATATTATCACCCTCTTTTTTAAATTATAATGTAAATACTACTTCATTTTAAAATATAAATTTTAAAAATGTAATATAATTATACTATATTTAGAAATTTTGTAAACATATAATTTTATTTATTTTAATACATTATTCTAAATAGTAACTTTTATGATACTATATTACAAAAAAGTGCTTACTTTACAATTGAAACTTTTTATTATATATTTAATATAACATAAATTTATTAATAAAATTTCTATTAATAAAAATAATATCATTTAAAGGAGAATATCATGAAAATAGCAGTAATAAGCGCAAATGGAAAAGCAGGAAGTTTAATTGTAAAAGAAGCAATTGAAAGAGGGCATGAAGTAACAGCTATTGTGAGAGGAGAAAATAAAACACTAGCAAAAAAAATTATTTCAAAAGATTTATTTAATTTAACAAAAGAAGATTTACAAGGATTTGATGCTGTTGTTAGTGCATTTGCTACATGGTCAGTTGAGACATTGGAGCAACATACAAGTTCACTACAATATTTATCAGATTTAATATCTGAAACAGATACTAGATTATTAGTTGTTGGAGGAGCAGGAAGTTTATTTACAGATGAATCGTTATCAACTACAATATCTGAAACTCCTGAATTTCCTAAAGATTATTTACCAGTTGCTAACGCAATGAAAAATGGACTTAATGAACTTAAAAAAAGAAACGATGTAAAGTGGACTTATATTAGCCCTGCAGGAGATTTTGATTTTGAATCTCCAAAAACTGGAAAATATATCTTATCTGGAGAAATATTTACAGTAAATGATAAAGGTGAAAGTTTTATTAGTTATTCTGATTACGCTATTGCTTTTGTTGATGAAATAGAAAAAGGAAATCATATAAAACAAAGAATTTCTGTATTAGGTAAATAAATATTATGTTTTTAAATTAATGCATTCTAAATTAAAAAATCTGGAGTTATACCAGATTTTTTTATTAAAATAAAATTCACTTGACGTGCCAATTATTACCTATTCTATTATTTAAACATCTCATTCCTTTGTTATCAATATTAGTATAAATTATTAAATAAAAATAATTTAAAATAAACTAATTTTGCTTATAATAAAATGTCAGATGAAAAAATCTCTCATCTGACAAAATAATTTATACAAAGTTTAAATATTAATAAATAGCTCTTAACCCTATTCCTCCTCTTATGTTCTCTCCTTTTGTATCATATCCTGCATTAAATGTTACTCCAAATCTTGTGTTCTCTATTCCTAATTTAAAGTCTGCCTTGAAGTTTCCTTTTCTATCTTCTTTTTCTCCTCTTATGTTAAAGTAGTCTGCTTCTGTAAATCTTACTCTCGCTTTATTTTCTCCATCTGCTACTTTTCCTAACTCAT
>JAGOWQ010000003.1 GCA_018060185.1 Leptotrichiaceae bacterium
TTTAGGCATTTTATCTAATCCTAGTTCTTTTAACCCTTCTGCTAATAATTTTTTAGCTTCTTCTACATTAAATGTAGGAATAATAGTAGGAACTTCTTCTGTAAAGTCTTCTTTTGATAATCCTTTTATTCCAATACCTGCTGGAACAAGTGTTTTAGCTGCTTTCCCTGAACCATTTAATACAGTTTGTGCTAATTCTTCTCTATTTACTGCCATTAACATTGCTTTTCTTATTTTTGCATTTTTCAATTCTTTTAGTTTATTATTCATCAACAAATACCAAACTGAACCATCATTAGTTGAAACTAATCTAGGATCTTTTACAAATTCTTTTGCTTGAGATACTGTTATTTGAGTTGCGTCAATTTCTCCATTTTTAAATGCATTAAACGCTGCTGTATTATCAGAAATCAATTTAAATACAATATTATCAACTTTCAAACTAGCTTGATCATAATAATTAGGATTTTTCTCAAATTTCATTTCTGAATCATGTACCCATGACTTAAGTATATAAGGTCCTGAAGATAACATTTTATCAGATTTTGTAGCATACTCTTCTCCTACTTCTTTAAAAAATTTTTCATTTAAAGGTCTGTATGTCTTAAATGTTACCAAATCATCGAAATACGGAGTTGAAGCTCCTAAAGTTACTTCTAAAGTTTTATCATCAATTACTTTTATTCCTAAATCTTCTACTTTTGCTTTTCCGCTGTTAAAATTTTCAGCATTTTTTATAGGATATAGCATATATGAATATTCTGATGCTACTTCTGGATCTAATGCTCTTACCCACCCTGCTTTAAAGTCATTAGCAGTTATAGGATCTCCATTAGACCATTTTATACCATCTCTTAAGTGAAAAGTCCACACTAATCCATCCTGTGATACATCCCATTTCTCTGCAAGTCCACCTGTAACTTTTTTATTTTTATCCATTTTTAACAGACCTTCTGTTATTAAATCATTTACCGATCCTCCTACTATATCAGTTGATATTTGCGGATCAATTGAACCAGGCTCTGCTGAAACATTCAAGATAAATGTGTTTCCACTTTTATTTTTGTTTCCACTATTTGCTCCTCCACATGCTAATATAAACACTGACATCATTAAAATTAATAAAATCTTTTTCATTTTTTTCTCCTTTTTCATATTTTATTTTCAGTATATTAAATTAAGACATAATCATTATACCTCATAAAAATTCAAATTTCTACACTTATTTTCGCATAAATTATATATATTATAAATTCAATTATATGAAATTATAAATTTTCTGACCTATATTTTTATTATATTGTTATATTATTAAAATATTCAAATAATAAAAAGAGGATATATATTTACCCACTTTTTATTATAATTTAATATAAAATGTTATCTCTTAAAATTACTTATTTATTTTCCAAATATACATTTCCTAATTGATAATCATTTCCTATTGGTATCATTACTAAACCTTTTACTCTAGGATTAACTAATTTAGTAACTTCACTGAAGTAAAGTAATCCAACTGGCATATCTTCAGCAATTATTTTTTCTAATTCTATCATCTTTGAAACTCTTTCTTTCTGATTAGCAGATGATTTTATTTCTCTTGCTAAAGCATCGTATCTAGGGTTTACATATTGTGAGTAGTTATTTCCATTTGTTGATTCAAATCTTTCTAAATAAGAAATTGCATCTGCATAATCCCCAGCAAATCCTGCATAGGCTATATCATAATCTTTAGTTTCCATTCTACCAAGTCTTTCTTTAAATGTCATACTTTCTATTCCTATTTCTACACCTAGATTTTTTCTTATGCTTTCTTGTATATATTCTGCTATAGCTTTATTATTTCCACTCTCATTAAAAATATAAGTTAATTGTGGTAATTTTTCAATGCCCAATTCTTTTAATCCTTCTTCTAACAATTGTTTAGCTTTCACCACATCATATTTAGGAAAAACATCTCCCGCTTCTTCTGGAAAGTCTTTTTCTACTCCAAATATTCCGCTATCTTTTACTGTATACGTATAAGATGTTTTACCTACACCACTTAGAACCTCTTTTACTAATTCTTCTCTATCTATCGCTAAAGTTAACGCCTGTCTTATTTTTTTATTTGATAATACTGGGTTTTTTAAATTAAAAGTCATATAATAAGTTGCTCCATTTTTAGTTAACCATAGTCTATCATCTCCTACGTAACTTTTAGCTTGTTCTGTAGTTATGTTTGTTATATCTACTTCTCCATTTTTAAACGCATTTAAAGAAGCTTCTGAGTCATTTATAAATTTAATTTGAACAGCTTCTAATTTTATTGCATCTTTATTCCAATAATTTGGATTTTTTTCAAACAAGATATCAGAATCCCTTGTCCATGATTTTATAATATAAGCTCCTGAAGATATTGCTGTTTCAGGACTTGTCATATATTTTTCTCCAACTGTGCTAAAAAACTTTTCATTTAAAGGCATGTAAGTAAATATTTTTACCATTTTATCAAAATATGGTAGTGGTGATTCTAAAGTCACTTTTAATGTATAATCATCGACTACTTCAATTCCCACATTTTCAGGACCTACTTCTCCTTTATTATAATTTTCAGCATTTTTTACTGGATAAATCATATGTGCGTATTCAGAAGCTGTATCTTGATTTAAAGCTCTTAACCAACCTGCTTTAAAATCATTTGCAGTTATAGCATCTCCGTTAGACCATTTGGCATTTTTTCTTAAATAAAATGTCCATGTCAAACCATCTTCAGATATATCCCATTTTTCTGCTACTCCTGGAGCAGGCTTTCCTCCTTCTCCATCTCTAATTAATCCTTCTCCAATTAACGAATCTACTAACTCTCCAGTGGAGTCATTTGCTAATTGCGGATCATAAGATTTACCTTCTTCTTTTACATTGATAACAAGTGTTTTTGATAAATCAATTTTTTTATCTGTCGAAGAACTTCCTGTTTTCCCACAAGATGCCACAAATAATACTACTAAAGTAACGATTAATAAAATTCTTTTCATAACTTCTCATTCTCCTTTTTTATTTTATTTACTATTAACTAGTATTATAGCTTTATTTTATATTTTATGCAATTATTTATTATTTATATAACAATTAGTTTTATAAATATTTGTATATAAAAAAGACTCTAATAGCAATTTTGTTTCATATACTATTAAAGTTTTTTTAGGGTTTTTCAATTATATTTAACACAAATTAATTTTCAAATATCAATTTTTCTATTTTTTAGGATCATATGTGCTAAAAATTTTATTCATTTCTCTTTTAAATGTTGGAGAACCAACTAAATTCAATTCTTTTTCAGTAGGTTTTTTGCAAAAATTTACATAATAATACTCGTGCATTCCGTCACTTTCTACATCCAACCCTTCAGATAACAAGTAATTCAAACTTCTTATTATTGATTGGTTCTCTTCTAGTGTTTTTCCCACTTTTTTCCCTTCTTTAAGATAACTTTCTTCCATTATTAATGAACCTATAATTACACACATTTCATCTTCTCCTCCTGGATTATTATAGAATTCCTCCCACTCTTCATACTCCATCACAAGAATTCCTCTTTCATCTTTATAAGGAGTTGAAAAACTTAATGAACTTAATATCAAGACCATTAATATTAAAACTTTTTTCAACACTAACACTCCTTTCTTAAAATTAATTTATATGAATTCCTTTATTATACTAAGAAATATCTAAAATTTTATTTAACTTCTAAGTATAATTTTATTCATATTTTTATCTATATTATACATAAATAACATTAAATATTCAATATAAATAATTTTTTATTATTTAATAAATTTAAGTTAGCTTTCTCATTATAATGGTGATTTTAATTTAAAAAAATAAACGATTTTCTAAAATTTTTCTAATTTTTTTAAAAGTTTTTATTGTAAAATAATATTAAAATAGTGTATAATTCAAAATGTTTAAAAATAAAATATTAAATAATAATACAATTTTAGAAAGGAGTTTTTATGAATTCAAAAAATAAATTTTTTGTTGCCTGTCTACTTTTTACTTTAGTAAGTTGTGGTGGCGGTGGCGGTGGAAGTTCGTCTTCAGGAGCAACATCAGTAGGTGGAACTACCACTACAACAACTAGTTCATCTAGTTTAAATATAGGTGTTATTGATACTGCTTTTAATACTACTAATTCTGGATTACAATCAGATATAGTTTCAAAATTTGGTAGCAGACTTATTAACATAGGTACTTCGAACGTAAGCGGAGCAAGTGATTATCATGGTATAATGGTAGCTGAAAGAATAGCAGGAAATACATCAAATGGGGTTGCAAAAGGAGTAACACTTGTTGTTGCTGACGCTTCAGTTGTAAATGGTTCTACTGTAAATCTAGAACCAACATTATCAATGTATCAAACTATGTATGATACATATGGAGTAAGAATATTTAACCAATCATTTGGATCAGATAAAGTAATTACTGATTTTAATAGTAATTCTTCCTCTTTATTTTATTATGTAAATGCAATAGGAAGCAGCATATATAATTTTTATAAAACTGCTGTATCTAATGGTGCTTTATTTATATGGGCGGCAGGAAATAAAAGCACAGATTCACAACCATCTATTGAAGGAGGACTTCCTTATTTTGACAACAGCCTACAAGCAGGTTGGTTAAATGTTGTAGGATTAGTTACCAAAGATGGTTCTGGTAATACTTCTACATTTAGTAATTTAGAGCCTTTATCTCCTGCAGGAAATGCTGCTAATTGGTCAGTAACTGCTATTGGAGAATATATTTTCAATTTGAATGGTTCAAATTATATAGCGGGAGGTTCATCATTTGCTGCACCAACAGTAACAGGAGTTGCAGCATTAATTAAAGAAAAATATCCTTGGATGGACGGTAGTTTAATTAGACAAACTATTTTATCAACAGCAACAGATATTGGAAATTCTGGAGTAGATAGTACATATGGATGGGGACTTTTAAATTCTGATAAGGCTGTAAATGGACCATCTTTATTTTCTAAAACGTTAGCTCTAGGTAATAATGTTACATTAGATGTAACTGCTGGGACTTACACATTTTCTAATAATATATCAGGAGATGCTGGTGTCATAAAAAATGGAGAAGGAACATTAATTTTATCTGGTAATAGTACATTTTCAGGAGTAACAACTGTAAATTCAGGAAGATTGCAAGTTAATGGCATTTATTCTTCTTCAATAAATATTAATCCATTAGGAACGTTCACTACAGCTGAAAATGCAATATTAGAAAATGATGTTACTAATTCTGGTACTTATGAGAATACATCTTCTAATGCAACAATTCAAGGAAATTATTCTGCTTCTAGTACTTCAAAATTTGTATCTTCCTTAGGATCGTCATTGAATGTCTTAGGTGACGTACAATTAAATGACTCTACATTAGAAATAACAAATGAAATAGATGGTGAAACTGTATACATAACTTCAAAAGGAACAACAAATAATATAATTACTTCAAATAATACAATAAGTGGAAACTTTTCAAAAGTAGAAACTTCTGAATTATTAAATGCCGATATAACTAATTCTTCTGATTCTATAAATGCTACTTTAAGTAGAAAAAACGTGGCAGATTACGTATCAAATTCAGAATTATCTGATTCAATGAGAAATAATGTAGCTCAAAATATAGAAACTGCTTTTACATCTTTAGATAATCAACTTGAAAGTGGGACTGCAGGAGATGTGGCTTCTTTTACAAAAAGCGCTTCACAACTTCAAACTTTAGCGTTACCAACTGCTTCAGCTGTTTTAGATAGTTTATCAGGGCAAATTTATGCTTCGGCTCAAGCATTAACATTTCAACATTCACAAACTATAAATAAAGATTTATCCAATAGATTAACAATGTTAGGAACTCTTAGTAATGTTGGAGATAAAGCTGGTTTTTGGATTAGCGGAATTACTGCAAATGGAAGACTTAGAGAAGATGGATTTGGAGAAGGAAAAACAAAAGTTAATGGTGGTCAAATTGGCATAGACAAATCGTTTAATGATAACTTCATATTAGGAACTGCATTTTCTTACTCAAATTCAGAAGTTAAATTCAATAGATATGGAGGAGAATCAGACGCTACTAATTTAAGTGCTTCATTATATGGAAGATGGGATAATAAAAACAATCCATTATACGTACAAGGTAGACTAGGAGTGGGATTTGTTTCAAGTAATGTTGAAAGAGATATTATACTATCTTCTACTAACTCTTCACGGGCTAAAATAGAGCATAAAGATAAAGTGATATCGGGGTATTTAGAAAGTGGTTTAGATGTTTCAACTGGAAATTTTACATTTACACCATTTTTAGGAATTTCACATGATACAGTTAGAAGAGGTGCTTTTAGTGAAGAAAATAGTCAATTTGGTTTAACTGCTGATAAAAAAACTTACAACCAGACGAACGGACTAATAGGAATAAGATTAGGCCAAGGATTTTATTGGGGAAATAGCAAAACTACATTACAAGGATATGTTACCCATCAAAGAGCTTTTGATGATCAAGATTTAAGTTTTGAAGCAGCATACACAGGTTTAGCAAATGCTAAATTTAATGTTAAAGGTATTGGATTAAATAGAAATAGAACATGGGCTGGAATAGGAGCTCTAACTGAATTTAATCCTAGTTTTGCATGGTACATAAACTATGATGGTAAAATAGAAAAAGGAAAATTAAATAACAATGTATTTACAACTGGAATAAGAATAAATATCAATTAATAAAAATGCATTTGTATGAAAATATAAATTTTATACAAATGCATTTTTATATTCTAATAAATTATTACAGTATCATTTTATAGTATAACTTAAATTTGTCTAGAAAATTTATTTTATTTTTAGTATAATTTACTATATAAAAGAAATATAGAAAGGATAAATATAAATGGTAAAAGTATTATTTGTTTGTTTAGGAAATATTTGTCGTTCTCCAATGGCTGAAGCAGTTTTTAGGAATATGATCAAAAAACAAGATTTACAAAGAAAAATTTTTATTGATTCTGCTGCAACTAGTTCTTGGGAAGAAGGTAATCCAGTACATCACGGTACTAAAAAAAGATTGTACAAAGAAGGAATTGATGTTGAAGGGATGTATTCACGAAAATTAAATGAAGAAGATTTGAAATTTGACTATATTATTGGTATGGATGAAAGTAATATTAATAATATAAACAAATTTATGAAAAATCGTTTCTCAGGAGAAATAAAATTACTGTTAGAATACGCTGGTGAATCTCGTGAAATCGAAGATCCTTACTATACAGGAAACTTTGATAAAACTTACAATGATGTTATGAAAGGTTGTACAGCTCTATTAGAATTTATAAAAAATAAACATAACTTATAAAAAACCATTGATAACTAAGATATATAAAATTATAGGAGGAATTAATATGATATCTACAAATACTTATATCGGAGAATATAAATTTAATAATTGTATAATGAATGCAGCAGGAGTTTATTGTTATGATAAAGAAGAACTAGAAAAAGTTATAAATTCTGAAGCAGGAACTTTTGTTACAAAAACTGCTACGCTTGATACACGTGAAGGAAATCCTCATCCACGTTATAAAGAAAACGCTTTTGGCTCTATAAATTCCATGGGATTGCCTAATTTAGGATTTAATTATTACTTAAATTATTTATTAGAATTACAAAAGTTATATCCAACACGTACATTTTTCTTCTCTTTAGTTGGAATGTCTAAAGAAGATACGCATACTCTTTTAAAAACAGTTCAAAAAAGTAATTTTAAAGGAATTGTAGAATTGAATCTTTCATGCCCCAATGTACCAGGAAAACCTCAAATTGCTTATGATTTAGAGACAACTAAAATCTTATTATCAGAAATTTTTACATATTTTAAAAAACCACTAGGAATAAAATTGCCTCCTTATTTTGATATGGTTCATTTTGATGAAGCTGCAGCTATTTTCAATAAATTTCCTTTGACATTTATTAACTGTATTAATAGTATTGGAAATGGTCTCATAGTAGATGATGAAACTGTTGTTATAAAACCTAAAAATGGTTTTGGAGGAATTGGCGGGAAATATGTTAAACCTACCGCTTTAGCGAATGTACATGCTTTTTATCAAAGACTAAATGATTCTATTCAAATTATAGGAACAGGAGGAATTATTAACGGAAGAGATGCTTTTGAACATATTTTATGTGGGGCAAGCATGGTTCAAATAGGTACTACTTTACAAAAAGAAGGCCCAAATGCTTTTAAAAGAATAACTGAAGAATTAAAAAATATTATGAAAGAAAAAGGATATAAAAAAATAGAAGATTTTAAAGGAAAATTAAAATATTTGTAGAATTGAATTAAATTTAGTTAATGTTATGAATAAAAATACTAAAATTTTATTCATAACACTAACCAACTAGGTTTAAATATTAATATCAATCCTAGTATAACCATTAAAATTCCACCAAAAAGATTCATCCATTTTGAGTATTTTGTCGTAAGTTGTAATTTATTTACACTTAATAAAGCAAGACCAAATACTATAAAATCATCAATCATATATCCTATTATATATATAAATGTATAAAATTGTCTTTGTATAAATGAAGTATTATTTATTTGAAGTATTTTAGTAAATGTTTGAGGTATTCCAACAGAACAAGCAAATTCTATAACATTTACTGATAATGCTAGACCTATTATCCCTAGTGCAGTAAGCAATGTAAAAGGCTTATTTGCAATTTCTCTTATTTTCCTTGAAATTTTTGCTCTTTTTTCAAAGTCTGTAACCTCACATTCTAGTGTCTCTCCTTGTTTAAAGTAATTACGAATGAAAAATATTCCTCCCATTACTCCAACAACTCCTACAATAGGAGTTACAATTTTATCCAATCCCACAAAATCCCAAGTATAAAGCCAAGCTGTTAATATGAAATAATACATTATAGCTTCTGCTAATATAAATAACCCTGCAACCCTGAACATTTTTGTTTTATTTCCAACTGCTATAAGTGCTGTTAAAAATAATATTAAAACCCACATTGCACATGGATTAAATCCATCTATTGTTCCCAAAACTATAGACATTAAAGGTAAAGAATAATTTGTTATATCCACTGTATTATTTGTAAAAGGAATATTTATAAGAACTTGTCTATCTCCTTTTTTAGATGTCCCCACAACTTCGCATACTCCATCAACTTCACATATAGCACCATCTTTGGATACATTAGAAAAATTTCCATTTTCTATAAATTCTATTAGTGTTGGAATATTTTCTTTTCTTTTTCCATCTTCAATTTCTTTTATGATTTCTTGTCCTGTTGTATCCCCTGTATTAAATCCTTGTATTATACGTTCATTTAAATAAATTATAGGAGTTCCTTTGACTAATTTTAATTTTGTAGTTACCTCATCAAAAAATTTCTTATCATCACTATTTTTATCAATTTGATATTCAATAATATCAATATCATTTCTTTTTACAGAAAGTTCTTCTAAAAATTTTTTTAAATTTTCACAATTTTTACAATCTTCTCTTCCAAAATATTCTATTTTAACTTTATCTAATGAAAAAGATAAATTACCTAATGTTGTTAACGACATTAATATGAAAATAATTAATATTAATTTACTTTTTATCTTTTTAAGAAATTGTATATTTTTATTCTTTATTAAATATTTATTCATTATTTCCCCTATTCTTTATAAATTATAACTGTTGAAACTGCATATTCTCTACTATGCGATATACTTATTTGAATTTTCATTCCCTTTGCCACTTCTTTTATTTCATTATAAAGATATACAACAGGCTTTCCCAAATTATCATTTAATATTTCAATATCTCTCAAAGAAAACCCTCTAACTCCTGTTCCAACTGCTTTTGCCACAGCTTCTTTAGCAGCAAAACGTCCTGCAAAGCTAGCGTACGGATTTTTCTTTCTCTCTATATGCTCTATTTCTTTTTCTGAATAAACTTTTTGTTTAAAAGTAACTGTTCTATTAATTGCTTCTTTTATTCTTTCTATTTCAATTATATCAGTCCCTATTCCGTATATCTCCATAACTATTTCCTTTAATTCCAAATTTTATTTTATTCCATATATTTTTTTTGCATTTTCAGTTGTTATTCTTATTACTTCTTCAACTGGAATTTCTTTTATTTTAGCTATTTCTTCAACTACATATTCTGTATAAATAGGTTCGTTTCTTTTTCCTCTAAAAGGTACAGGACTTAAGTAAGGGCAATCTGTTTCTACTACTATTCTATCTATTGAAATATTATTAACTAATTCTTTTGTCTTTTTATTATTTTTAAAAGTAAGAGTCCCTCCTATTCCTATATAATACCTTTCTAAAAATGGTATTGCAGACTCGTAAGAACCAGGATAACAATGAAGAATACCTCCAACATTATTAAATTCAGATAAAATGTTAAGAGTATCCTGTAAAGCCTCTCGAGTATGTATTACAACAGGTTTATTTACTTTTTCTGCTAATTTTAATTGTTTTCTAAAACCTTCAGCTTGAACCTCTTTTGGATCTGCCATCCAATGATAATCTAGACCTATTTCCCCTATTGCCACGATCTTTTCTTCGTTAGAAACTAATTTTTCAAATTCCTTTTCCACATCATCACTATATTTTTTTATATCTACAGGATGAACACCTACAACAGAATATACAAAAGGATATTTATTAGACAATGCTACACTTTTTAAAGAACTTTCAAGATCAAATCCTATGCTAACAATACCTTCCATTTTTTCTTCTATATCTTTCATGACTCTGTCAAAATCTTCATTAAATTGCTTATCGTATATGTGTGTATGCGTATCTATTATTTTCGACATTTTTTCTCCTCTTTACTAATTAAAAATAAACTCTGATTAATTATTTAGGATAATTCAAATTTTCTTTTTCTAAATTATTTAGAGTTTCTTCTAAATATTTTTTTGCCTCATATTTCGCCATTGGCAAATTTTGATCTAAATAATTTCCACATTCTATAGCAGTAGCTCCTGGAATATCTCCTTCAAATTCAGACATAAATTTATATGTTTCTTTAATTATATCTACTATATCTCTCGATTCTAACTTACCTTTTAAAATTAAATAAAATCCTGTTCTACATCCCATAGGTCCGAAATATATGATTTCATCTTTCCAAATAGAATGATTTCTCAAAAATGTAGCTCCCAAATGTTCCATTGTATGTAATTCAGCTATGTTAATTACAGGTTCTCTATTAGGTAATTTCATTCTTATATCAAAACTTGTTAAGTAATTACCATTTACTTTATCCAATCTTGATACATAAATCCCTCTATTTAATTTTATATGATCTACTTGAAAACTTGGTATTCTTTCCATAAAACTCTCCCGTCATTTACTTTTAACATTTAATTCTTACTAAAAATTCTTTTTTAGTAAATAAATACTTACATTAAATCTATTTCTCACTCTTCATCGAAGCATTTATTAATAAATCTAATGTTTCAGAATAACTATACCCTTTATAAGCTGTACTTTTAGGTAATAAACTTGCTGCTGTCATTCCAGGTAATGTATTCACTTCCATAAAATACGGTTTATTACCATTAACTACCATAAAATCTATTCTTGAAAATCCTTCACACTTCATAGCATAATAGCTGTCAATTGCAAATTTATTTATTTCTTTTTGAATATCTTCATCAAATTCATAAACAAATTCTCTTGCTCCACCATCAGCATATTTTGATTCATAATCAAAATAATCCCCTGCTACAGCTTCTATTTTCAAAGTAGGATAAACTTTCCCATCTATTACTGGAACACTTATTTCATCCCCTTTTAATATTTCTTCTATTAATGCTTCTTTATCCATACTAAAAACTAATTCAAGTCCTTTTTCAAGCTCCTTCTGATTTTCAACAAAACTTACTCCTATACTTGATCCTCCATTATTAGGCTTTACTACTACTCTACTTCCTAGTTTTTCTTTTATTTCCTCGTAACTGATGTTTTCTCCTTTTCTTACGCTAATACCTTTTGCTACCCTAACTCCATAACTAGCTACAACTCTTTTTGTTATCTCCTTATCCATGCAAACTGAACTTGTCATTACACCAGAACCACTATATTTTATTCCAAGACTTTCAAGTATTGACTGTATTCTTCCATCTTCGCCAAATATTCCATGTAATGCTATATATACAAAATCTAATTTCAAATTTTCTAATTTCTCAAAAACTTCTTTTTCACTATCTATAACAATATCAAATACTTCGTATTTATCCCTATTTAAATTACTTACTATTTCACTTCCTGTCTTTAAAGATACTTCTCTCTCAGTTGAAATACCTCCTCTAATTACACCAACTTTTAACTTCGACATTAATATTTCCTCTTTTCTTAATCATATATATAATTTTTTAAAATAATTCTTAAAAAGCACCTTCAAAATCTTGTTTTGTAAATTTATACTTTTCTCCACAAAAATGGCATTCTACTTCTATTTTATTATCAGATTTTAGAATATTTTCTATTTCTTGTTTTCCTAAAATTATTAATCCATTAAAATATTTCTCTTTACTACAATTACATTTATATTCAATTTCACTTTTTTCTAGTATTTCAAAGTCTTCTACATAATTTTTTATATGAGCTCCCTCCATCGTAGATTCATCCTCTACGACTGTTATGTCTTCATAAAGTAATTCGACAATTTGTTCTAATGAGAGTCCTCCCTTTAACAAATCTGTTATTCCTCTTATTTGGTTTAATTTTTTTTCTAGCTTTTCAATAAATCCTTCTTCTACTCCTGGAAGTAGCTGTATCATATATCCACCAGCTCTTAAAACTTCTCCATTTTCATCCAATTTCACTCCTAAAGAAACTACTGATTTTATTTGATCTGATAGCATAAAATAATTTGCAAATATTTCACCCATATCTTCTTCTTCAATCTCTATTAATCCTGAAAAAGGTTCTTTTAAACCAAGGTCTTTTATTATTTGAAAAGTTCCATTTCCTATAAATCTTATTTGACCTGTATCATCAGTCTTAAAATTACCACTTTCATCAACTATTTGATTAAACTTATCAGTGGATTTATTAATATATCCTTTTACTTCACCATTTTTATTTCCTGTTGCAATCATATTTCCATAAGGTCCATCAGCATTTATTTTTAATGTTACTATATCTTTTTCACCTTTTAAATCTTTTCCAATCATCACTATTCCTGTGAGTAATTTTCCAAATATCATTGTTTCTATAGGATCCAATTTATGTATTATTTTAGCTTCTTTTACAATTTCTGTTGTTTCACATACAAAAAATCTTGCACATTTGCTAGTTCCTCTTACTAATAATTTTTTATTATCCATATCTATCCTTATTTTATTTATTTTTTATATTCATGATTTTATATTTTCAACGTCATTTTCTTCTAAATTATTATTTTCTATTATTTTATTTTTCTCTATTTCTTCTTTTTCTTTTATTATTAAATATTCGTCCATTTTTTCAGCTATATTTTTAGCTCCTTTAACAGCTTCAACAACTGTTCTTGCCCCTGTAACAACATCTCCTCCTGAAAATACACCGTCTTTAGTTGTACTCCCATCAGCTCTTGTCACTATTAACCCTCTGTCATCTACTTTTATTTCTTTGTCTCTAGAAACAATATTAGATCTAGGCCCTTGGCTTACAGCTATAATTATAGTATCTACTTCATGAAATTCTTTTTCTTTTTCATTGTACGTATAAGTCAATTCCCCATCTTCATTCTCTATTATTTTTGTTGGCGCTAATATAATACCGTCATCTGTTATTTCCAAAGGAGTTTTATAATTTAAGATTTTCATTCCTTCATATTGACCTTCATCAAACTCTTTTTTATTAGCAGTGATCCCCTCATCTCCTTCTCTATTTACAAGGGTTACACTTTCTATACCCTTTCTTAACATAGTCCTCCCAACATCTACAGCTACATTTCCTGCACCTATTATGTAAACCTTTTTTCCTATATGAAAATTGTCAGGTGATCTCAAATAATCTATGGCAAAATGTACATTTCCAAGACTTTCTCCTTTTATTCCTAGTTTTCTAGGGTTCCATGTCCCTGTTCCTATAAATACTGCACTATATCCATCTGAAATGAGATTATCCACCGTAAGAGTAGGCCCTATTATTACATTAGGTCTTATTTTAACACCTATTTCTATTAATTTTTCTTCCAATTTATCAATAATTTTGTTAGAAAGTCTAAATTCAGGTATTCCATATCTCATAACTCCACCAATTTTAGGATTTATTTCAAATATTGTAACATCGTATCCTTTAAAAGTTAAAACGAAAGCTATTGTAATACCTGCTGGTCCTCCTCCTATTATTGCTACTTTAGATCTTTTATTTTCTGTTCTATGTATTCTAAAGTCAAGACTTTCTATATACTTTTTAGATATTTCATTTTCTATAGCACCAAATTTTACCCCTGTCCCTCTTTTAGCTAACACACATGACCCTTCACACTGCTTTTCATGAGGACATACAAGAGAGCATACTATTGATAAAGGATTATTTTTAAATAATTTATCTCCAGCACTTAGCATTTTATTATCTTTATAAAGTTTAATTATATCTCTAATTTCAGTATTAACAGGACACCCTTTTTCACACAACGGAACTTTACATGAAATACATCTTTGGGCTTCCTCTAAATTCTGTTTCATATCTCCATATTGTCTTTCCACGATTCTTCTCTCCTTAAATTGTAAAAAGAGGCTCACGATTTATGCCTCTATATATTATCTATTTTTATTTAATGTCGGTTCAGTAAGTTTTTGATCTGTTCCTGCTTTTGGACCTTCTTCTTTCTGTTCTATTTTATTATCTTTATTTTGATTTTCAGAAGTATTTGTTACATCTGTATTAGAACCATTTGCACTACTATTTTCACCAACTTCTTCTTCACCCAACTTATCCAAATTCGATAAAGTACTGTTTAAATTCCCAAATAATATATCTACATTTTCTGCAGTTACACTAATTTTATTTCCCTCTTTAGTTTTTATAACCAAAAATTTAGTTATATTTTTTACTTTTGGAACATCTTCTGAATTCAATATTTTTTTGAATTCTTCTTCTATATTCAATTCTTCACCACTATCTGAAAATGCACTTTGAAACATTTTTTTAAATATATTTAAAAATACCTTTTTAGTATCCACATTCTCCACAGATACTGTAACTACTGTTTCATTTTTCCCTTTTTTTTCACTTCCTACCACTTCATATTTCATATTTGAAAATAATTTTTCAAATAATAATTGCTGAACAGTATTGTTATAACTTAAACTAACGTCATTTTTAAGCTCATCATTTAGAGCATATTTACTAGCTTCTTCAAATTTTTTCTCTTTAACTTTATCTATAAATTTTGTAACAACTGTTTCAGGTTTAGTACCACAGCCTACAACCAAAACAATAAATAAAACTCCAAGTAACAATTTCTTCATACTTACTCCTATCCTAGATCTCATATTATTTCTAATTTTATCATTATTTAAAATACCAAGTCAAGAAATAATATAAAATTCTATTAAATTCATTTTTTAAACTTAATATAATAACTATATAAGTTTAAAATTTTATTTTAAAAATATAATCATGATTTTAAATTTTCTATTTCTTTTTCTAATTTCTTAACAATTTTATTTAATTCTGGAACTTTTCCCATAGACATTTTAACTCTTAAATCCTCCATATGTTCTCTTAATGGATATCCTGACATTTTACTTCCATCAGGTACATTATTGGTTACTCCTGATTTCGCTGCAATTTCTACATTACTACCTATCTTTAAATGTCCTGCTATTCCTACTTGTCCTGCAATAGTTGTATTATCTCCAACTTCAACACTCCCTGCTATTCCTGTTTGAGCGACTATAAAACAATTTTCACCTATAATGTCATTATGTGCAATATGAACAAGATTATCTATCTTAGTTCCTTTCTTTATTATAGTATCCCCTATAGTTCCTCTATCAACACAACTATTTGCTCCTATTTCTACTTCATCTCCTATTATTACATTTCCTATTTGCTCTATTTTTACATTACTTCCATTCACTTTTATAAACCCAAACCCATCAGACCCTATAACTGCTCCAGGTTGAAAAATCGAATTTTTCCCTATTTTAGTAAATTCTCTAATTGTTACATTGGAATAAATAATACTTCCGTCTCCTATTTCTGAACCTTCCAATATAGAAGTATTAGGATATATAACTACATTTTTTCCTATTTTTACATTATGTCCAATATATGTGTTTATTTTTGATACTGTTGCTGATTCATCTATAATTGATGTATCCTCAATCTGTTTTTCAAAAGGTTTTAATTTTGGTTTGAAATAATTAATTAAAATGGGCATTAATTCTCTAGGATTATTTTTCACAATTATATAAGTTCTGTTATCAGGTAGCCCTTCTATATCAGGAACAATTATTGCTCCTGCATTACACTTATCTATATTTTTTAACATTTTATCATCTGCTGCAAAGGTAAGTTCATCTTCTGTTGAATGAAAAAAATGTGATAATCTGAGAAAACTCAAATCATCGTTCCCTTTTACTTCACCTTTTATCAATGCAGCTATTTCTTTAATATTATACATAAAGATTCCCTCCTGCATATTTTATATACTTTATTTTTATTTCTATTCATTTTATTATACTATTCAAATAAATTAAGTAGCAAAATTTTTATATAAAAATTAAACTTACTATATTTATGTCAAATCTTTTTTATGGAAAAGAGTACAGTCTCTACTAGAATGTCTGTCCAAAACTAAAGTAGAATTTTCCTCCTGTTTTCTTCTCTCCTTTAGTTACAGGATCCATTGGCCATCCATAATCAAATCTTAATGGTCCTATAGGAGTATTTAATCTTAATCCTATTCCGTATCCTTTTTTAAGATCTTTAAATTTAGAAGACGATGCTCTATCAGGTTTATAGATTGTTCGTCCTGTCAACGGTGATGTTGTTGAAGATTGCCATGCATTACCAATATCAAAGAACGCAACAAACTGTAAATCCTTATTTATCTGTGTTCTATTTTCTATAGTAGCATGGAATTTATCAAATCCATCAAAATCTCCAGCTTCGTAACCTCTTATAGACTCTGCTCCTCCAACGCTATATCTTAAAGCATCTGGTGTCCCACTTCCTGTTTTTCCCCAAACAGTTCTATAAGCCATCGTATTTTTATCCCCAAAAAAAGTTGGATGATAAGCTCTTAAATCAATTTCAAATTGATTATAATCTTTTCCATTTTCACCATTTACATTATATCTCGAATATAATTTTCCTGTTTCATAACTCAATGTAGTATATAAACCTTTAGTAGGATTATTTGGGTTATTTCTACTATCATATACTAATGAAGGAGAAAATGCCAATAAATTATATTTGTCTCCTAATACACTACCTGAATAAAATTCTTTATAGTTGTCAAATCTTAAAGCACCTCTTACATATATATTACTATTTAATCCTTTTCCTATTGTCCATCTAGTACCTATTCTACGTACTTTTTCAATCTCACTTATTCCAGCATCATCGTCTACTGTCTGCCTCCAATAAATAGCCCCACCACCTTGAACACGTTCGGTATTTTTTATCCACGAATCGAATAAACTTATTTCAAATGTTTTATCTCCAGAGTTAGATGCCTCAACATTTAGTGATGCTTCTTGACCTTTTCCTAAGAAATTAGCATCTGATAATTTAATACCTCCTACTAATCCAACTTCTGTTCCATATGAAATACTCCCATTTATTGTAGCAGTAGGTCTTTCCTCAACCATAAATTCAACATTTCTAGCATTTGGATCAGTTTCACTTCCTGTTAATACTGGATTAATAGACGTAAATATACCTGTTCTATATAGCTCTTTTATTGTATTTTCTACATTTTTAGTTTGAAATATTTCACCAGGTTTTACTTCTTGAACTCTTTCAAAAATATAAGGCTGAGTTCTTAAGTTTGCCATTTTCTCGCTTTTTCTTTCATTATCTTTTTTTGTAATTACTTTTTTAAATGTTACTGAACTAACCACACCTTCTGTTAGGCCTATTTCTATATTTCCATCAGGGCTAACATTTATACTTTCGATTCTTGCCAATGAATAACCTAATTTAGTATAGTGATTTAATATTCCATTACTATTAGGGTTTAATAAATTTCCATTTAAAATTTCACCTGTTTTAAGACCAGATGCATTTACTAGTTCTTCTTGAGTAAATAGTGTATTTCCTATTACTTTAACATTAGCTATTTTAGGATTTTCTTTAACTAAATAAACTACTGATATTGTATTATCCGTTTTTCTGTCCACTCTAGGTTCAACATTAGAAAAATATCCTGTAGAAAATATTTTTTGTGCTCCATCAATAGCTTCTTGTGGAACAAAATTTTCTCCCGTTTTCACAGGTAATGAACTTAATAATTCATTTTTATCTAATGTCTCAATTCCTTCTATATCAACATTAGATATTATATAATCAGTTCTTTTTGTTAACTCTTCTGAAGCTGCCTCTTGTCTAGCTATATCTAGTGCGTTTGCCCTTTCATCAACTTCTATTTCAAAATTTACAATATCTCCTTCTACTTTAGGATAAACATTTACATTTGAAATATAATTAAGCCTTTTTATAGCTAAATAAATATCGCTTAAATCCTTATTTGTATATTTATCCCCTGTTCTAATAGGTAATTTTGATAAAAGTAAATCCTCAGGTATTTGACTTAAATGTGTAAATTTAATTTCTCCTACCCTTAAATTTTCTCCTTGTGCTAAAACTAATCCATTTACACCTAAAAATAACACTGCTGTTAATATTAAAGCTTGAATTTTACGTTTTTTCATTATTTCCTCCTAATTTTATTTAGTTAAAGTTTGTAGTTTTCTTTTTCGGAATATTTTTTTCATTAAATCATTAAAGCTATCTGCCCTTGAAGAAAAATCAATTCCTATGTAATAATTTTGCTGATTTAAAGTAGTCTCATTTTCCCTTATTTGCACAGTTTCTCCACCAACTTTTACACCAAATCCTTCAACTATATCATAATTTAACCATACATTATATCCTACAGGGGCTGAATTTACCGTTGAATCCGAACTTTTATTAGCTTGAATTGGTACTTTTACTGCTAAATTCCAAAATAATTTATCTTTATACAAATTATCTTGTATTGCTATTGTTGTTGCTCCTTGATAATTTCCAACACTTCTATTTTCAAAATCTGTATTTATTGATATATTTGTTAAACCAAATGTTTCTCCAATTTTACCAGTTACTGAAGAAAAAATCAACTCATTTAATGTAGCATCTACTAAAGTCCCTAAAATTGCTGCATTTGTACTTCCTGTTGTATTTTCTTCTTTCGTTGTATCTTCATTATTTGTAGTCGCACTTGATGTATTAAATGCTAATAAAGATAAAATTTGATCTTTAGACATCCCTGAAGATGATTTTAACGAAATATTAGGATTATCTAAATACCCATTCATTCCAATTTCAATCCTTTCACCTTTTATTGTAGTAGATGCTTCAAATAGAACAAAAGGATTAACAGATGATAAAGTTTCATTTTCATTGGTAAACCTTATTTCTGCATTATCTAAATTAAATTTATTCCCATTTAATACGAAGTTTCCACTCTTAATAGAGTAATTACCTAAAATACTCATTTCGCCATCTTCATATAAAATCCTACTTTCTCCTAAAACTTGACCTCTTATATTTTTAGCTAAACTTACACTAGAAATATTTATTTTTAAATTTTTATTAGTTTGAATATTAACATCTACTGTGTATTGTCTAAGAATTTTATCAATTACTTCTTCTACAAATCCTTCAACAATTGTTTTTTCCTGATTTATTCTTTGCTGTTCAGCAGCAGATACATTGCTAGTATTTCCGGATATATCAGGGATTGCCCTTATTTCACCAGAATTAACATTTAATGTCCCAAATAAATTGTTTTCAGTAAATAATAAATCTCCTGTTAAAGCAAAATCAATATCACCACCATATCTCAATCCAACATTATTTAAAGTTGCATTTACTTCAAATTTACCTAGTTCTAAACGTTTTGTTTCCATAAAGTTTTCTGGTATAGCAGGGACATCTAGATCTCCATCAATACTAAAACTTCCCCCATTATATCCTCCGTCCAACCTATTTATTTTCAATTTTCTATCTAAAACACTTATATCTGCATTTATATTATTTACATCTGTTATACCGTCTTTTGTTATATAAAAGAAATTGTCTAATAAAACCTTCCCTTTAGTTTCATTACTTGTAAATAATATATCTATATTAGCTACTCCTCTTGCTTCTTTTACATCTTTATTTAATCCTAAAAACTTCAAATTAAAATCTTTAGCTAAAATAGACATATCATAATTTAACGGAGAGTATACTATAAATCCACTAACTAATAAAGGATTTTCTTCGTATTCTAGATAAAATTGACCGATATTTAATTCTTTGTTATTTGCTTGAATATCTATATCTAAATTATCCACAGGAAATCCACTTAAAATAAGTTTATCAGATCTAATTTTTAAATCTGTAAAAAAATTATCCTGATTTCCTTTTAATATGAAGTTTAAATTTATATCACCACTATATCCTTTGTCTTTAAGATCTTGAACTGAATCTAATGCAAATTGTTGATTTTCTAATTTATAGTCTATATCTATATTTTCCAAATCAAAATTCATACTAGTTTTAAAAAATTCTTCTCTATTATCTCCGAGTATGGTCAACTCTTTTATATCAAAATTTCCATACTTGAATAATTTATCTACATTTCCGTCAGTATACTCTATTTGAGTCACTATATAAGGCAGTGTATATCCTTTATAACTCATATTTCCTAAAACTATTTCCCCTAATAAATCAAAACTATTCAAATCTCCTTTTAAATTTAATTTAGATAATGTTCCAAAAGTTAAATCTTTAAAATCTAACAACTTTGGTATATCTCTTTCATTTAAATTTAAATTTATATCAGCAAGACCTGTTTTTAAATCATAAGTTCCAAATAAACTGTTTTCTCTCAATGAAAAATTCTGAAAATCTAAAACGCTATTTTTAATATCTACAGTTCCTTTAGTTTCTCCTATAAATCTTGAATTTATTAATGTCGAAGAAGGAGATAGTACAATACTTCCATTTAGGTCATCTAGAGTTCCACTCACATTCATTTCTAACTTGTCAACAATTACATTTGTTTCAGGTTTTATTGTATTATATATAATATAATTTTTTAAATTTGAATTTATAGACATATTTCCTGTTTTTAAGTTATATTTTCCATTGGCTAATAATTTATCATTATGTACGTTTATTATGTTTAAAATACTATTTTTTATTTCTATTAACGCCTCTGTATTACTTAACCTTTGATACCCAAGCCAAAGTTCATTCATTTTAGCATTTACATCTAAGTTTAAACTTAGTAAATCACTTATTTTTCCCTTAGCATAGAGGTCTTCATATTCAACTATAAATTGACCGTAAGGGCTATAAATTTCATAGTCTCCAGAAAAATTTGTTCCACTTCCTTTTAAATTAGCAGTCAATGTTACAGGAAGATGAGCACTATCAAGTCCTTTCAAGTCATTTCCTGTATGTCTCAAGAGCTTTGCCACATCAAAAGTTGAATTTCTCGAAGTCGTTACTGTATAGTTATGATTCATATCACTTTTTGTAATACCCCTAGCCCTTATATATTGCCCTCCTACGTCAACTAATGCATCTACATTATAATTCCCATCATTTATAATTACTTTAGCATCTATAGCACCTAACAAATCAACATTTGTTAATTTAAGTTTAGCATTTATATTTCCTGATTCTAGTATATTTTTACTTTTTAAATTCATAACTAGATTACTTATGTGTGGATTTATGATATAAGTTTGCCCGCTATAAGTTACATTCATGTTTTGCTTTCCTTGAACATTAATTATGACTTTTTGATTTTGAATATCCACTGAATAATTTCCATCTATTTCTTTAGAATAAAATCTACTATTTATTAAATTGCTACTATTTATTTCAAGATTTCCTGTTATTGTTTTTATATTATGATCTGAACCTCTGTTTAAAAGTGTGTAATCTCCTTTTCCATTTTTATTTTTAATATCATAAGAAAACTCTTTCAATGAAACATCTTTTTTTACTCTAAAGCCAGATATACTTTCATCAAAATTAAAAATTGTATTGTTTAATGTTAATATTTGTTCTTTAGATATTTTCATATTTGTTTTTATATTTCTAAAATTATAGCCTCCAATATATACATTTGGAGAAGAAAAATTCCCATCTAATGTTGTCTCTTCTTTCTTTTGATCTATGTCTACATTTAAATTTCCTGTAATATTCCCCTCAGCTTTAACATTAAATTCTTTTATTATTTTGTATTTTGATATTTCATAATAAGGAAGATTTTCTGTTACTAATTTTAAATTTAATTTTGAAGTTTTAGGATAATAATTTAAATTTAAATTCACTTTTCCATCTTGTATTTTAGTGTTTCCATTAACATTGATTTTATCTTCTTTCAAATCTATAGTAGCATCTATATTTTCTATATCACCATCAAAATCAGAATATTTTATCTTCCCATTTTTTACTGTTAAATACCCTTTAACTGTAGTTTCTTTTTTATTATTTTTATCATCTAATGAAAGATTTCCATTTAAAATTCCTGATTTTGATTTTATTATTTCTAATGGAACATATTGCCCTAATTCTTCTGTTATATTTATATTTTCAAAATTAAAACCTACAAAAAAGTTTTTTCTATCTACTGTACTATTTTTTTTAAAATCAAACATTGAATATATTGACTGTATAGTGTCCACTATACTTCCAACTTTTACTCCAATCCCTTCACTTTCTGACTTTCCTTTAGCTTCTAAAATGAATCCTCTGGATTTAGAATATTCTAAATACCCATTTACTTTTTCCATTGTTTTATTTATTTTATTTTCATAACTTACATCACTATAATTTAATTTTGCATTGTGAATATAAAGTCTTCCTATCCTACTTGTTCTATCTAAAGGTTGTTTTTTTTTATCTGAAGGTTTTATAACATTAAATATATTAAAATCATTATTTTCTCTTCTTTCTAAATTTACAATAGCATCATAAACATCTATTCTAAGTAATCTTGAAGGCATTAATAAATTTAAACTGGCTATAGTATTTTTAGCGTCTATTGCGATGTTATCATCCATATCTTTTAATTTAAAATTTTCTATTTTAAGTTTATTAAATTTTTCTAATTTAATATCAGAAAATTCAACATTTAATCCACTACTATTTAATATTTTTTCTAAATTTTTAGCAAAATTATTTGTAGATATGTATACTTTAACTAAAAAAATAGAAACTAAAATTATAAAAAATACTATTAATGATTTTTTTAAATACCTCATCTTAATATACCTCCGTTTCTGTTAATTTTTAATTAATTTAATCAAAATTAATTTCTAATAAATCTATTATTCTCCTCAAATCTTCATAATCATAAAAGTCTATTTCTATTTTACCTTGATTTTTAATATTTCCTTTTATGTTAACACGACTCTCAAAAAAATCTATTAATTTTTGTTCTAAAAAATTTTTTTCATATTTATCTTCATCAGTTTCAGTATTACTATCTATCATAATTTCATTTTTATTTTTATTTTTTACTTGATTATTTGATTTTCCATTATATTTTTTTACAAGATTTTCTACTTCTCTCACAGAATATTTTTTGTTTATTATTTTTTCTGACAATTCTTCAATTGTTTTTTCATCTGTAATCGAAAGAATAGCTCTAGCATGACCATAGGATAAAACCCCTTCTTTTACCATATTTTTTACTTTATCTGGAAGTTTTAAAAGCCTTATCTTGTTTGAGATAGCAGATCTTGTTTTTCCAAGCTTTGATGCTAAATTTTCTTGAGTGTATCCGTATACTTCCATGAGCATTACATAAGAATTTGCCTCTTCTATTGGATTTAAGTTTTCTCTTTGAATATTTTCAAGAATTGAATATTCATAACTCTTATTATCTCCTGCGCTTATAACTATGCATTGTATTTTTTCCATCTTAAGAAATGAAAAAGCTCTAAAACGCCTTTCTCCTGCTATTATTTCATATTTACCTTTATTTACACCTTTTTCTAATTTCCTAACGACTATAGGTTGAATTAATCCGTTATTTTTTATGGATTCTTTTAGTTCCTCCATTTTTTTATTATCAAAATGTTTCCTAGGTTGATTAACATTTTTTATTATATTTTTTAATTCAATATTTAAAAGTTTCATGTTTATTTCCTTTCAATATATGAAATTTTTTATTTAATAAACTTTTTATTTTTTTCATAAAAAATATTATTATAAAGGTTTTTTAGAGGGAATCCCTACTTTTCTAGGATATTTTTCATTAGTTTTCTCATTTTTAACTATTTCTAGTATAATTCTTTCGTCTCTACATTTTGGAAGAAGAAATTTATGTATTTCTTTTATTTGTGATTCTAGTATTTTAAGTGCATTACAAGACTCGTCAACTTCATTAATATTTAATTTTTGAGATAAAAATCTTCCTCCCACTTTTATAAAAGGAATCATATACTCAATAATTATTCTCAAATTTGCAACTCCCCTGCAAAGAGCTACATCAAAGTGTTCTCTTTTTTCTTTTATTAAATCTTCTGCTCTTTCAAAGCTTGTCTTAACATTTGTCAATTCTAAATTTTCTATTATTTCATTTATAAAATCTATTTTTTTCCTTACAGAATCTACTAATAAAAATTCTTTTTCAGGATATAATATCCCAAGTACAAGGCCAGGAAATCCAGCTCCTGTTCCCACATCTATAAAAGTTTTTTCTTCATTTTTTATTATCTTTGACAGAAAAAGTGAGTCAATAAAATGTTTTTCAATCATTTCTTTTTTATCTCTTATCGCTGTTAAATTTACTACTTTATTTTTTTCATGGAGTAACTCTAAATAAGTCATCATTTTTTCAAGTGTTTCAAACTCTACAATGATTCCACTTTTATTCAGCAAATCTTGAAAATATTGTTTTAATTTTTCATCTATTTCTACATTTATCACTAATTTAGCACTCCTTCTAAATACATTAATAACACTGATACATCCGCTGGAGTTACTCCTGATACTCTTGAAGCTTGTCCCACATTGTATGGTTTTTTTTCTTTTAATCTTTGCTTTGCTTCCCTAGTTATACCTTTCATATTATCATAATCAAAATTTTTAGGTATTTTTTTATCTTCAAGTTTTTTTTGTTTTTCTAATATTTGAAGAGATTTAGCAATATATCCTTCATATTTTACTTGTACTTCTATTTGATATTCAGTTTCTTCTTCAAAAGATAAGTTAGGAACATTTTCTATTATTTCTGATATATATTTTATATCTTTATAGGTAACTTTAGGTCTTCTTAATACCTCTTTCAAAGTAGTTCCACTTTTTAGTTGCTCTCCATATTTTTCAAGTATTTCTATAAGTCTTTTATTACTTGAACCTAATTTAATGTTTTCAAGTTTTTCTATAATTTCTAATACATCTTTCTTTTTCTTTTCTATTTTATCATAATATTTTTTTTCTAAAAGACCTATTTTATATCCTTGTTCTGATAGCCTAATATCTGCATTATCTTCTCTTAAAATTAGTCTATATTCAGACCTTGCTGTAAACATTCTATATGGCTCAAATAATTCTTTATTTATAAGGTCATCTATCATCGTTCCTATATATGAATTTTCTCTGGTTAATATTAAAGCCTCTTCTCCTTTAATTTTTAGAGCTGCATTTATACCTGCTACAATACCTTGGGCTGCTGCTTCTTCATATCCACTTGTACCATTTATTTGCCCTGCTAGATATAAATTTTCTATTCTTCTAGTTTCTAAGGTATAATCCAACTCACTAGGATCTATAATATCATATTCAACAGCATATCCGTATCTCATTATATGTGCGTTTTCAAGTCCTTCTATTGTATTTATTATTTTTTGTTGATATTCTGCTGGATAACTTGTTGAAAGGCCACTTATATAAACTTCTGATGTATCAAACCCTTCTGGTTCTAAAAAGAGATGGTGGCTATCTTTTTCATTAAATTTCACAACTTTATCTTCTATAGAAGGACAATATCTTGGTCCTGTACTTTCTATAATTCCATTATACATTGGTGATTTATCCAAATTTTCCAAAATTATTTTATGAGATTCTAAATTTGTCCTTGTTAAATAGCAAGAAAGTTGCGGTTTTGATGTAATTTCCTCATCTTTAGTTTTCATAGAAAACTTAAGAGGTACATTTGTTTCTCCAGGTTGTTCTTCTAACTTTGTAAAATCAAGTGTTCTTATATCTATTCTAGGAGATGTTCCCGTTTTAAATTTCCCCATTTTAAATCCTAGTTCTTTTAGAGAAAGAGGTAGTTCTTCACTGGATAATTCACCCATTCTTCCCCCTTTTATTATTTTATCCCCTACATACATAAGACCGCTCATAAATGTCCCAGTCGCTATAATTACAGCTTTAGAATAGAAAGTCATCCCTGTTTTAGTATATATCCCTTTAGCAACATTATTTTCTGCTATTATTTCTGTAACAATATCTTGAATAATATCCAGATTTTCTTGATTTTCCAGTGTTTTTTTCATTTCTCTAGCATATATTTTCCTATCAGATTGTGCTCTGAGTGATCTTACTGCTGGTCCCTTTTTAGTATTTAATACTCTCATCTGAACAAAACTTTTGTCCATGTTTCTTCCCATTTCTCCACCAAGTGCATCAACTTCTTTTACTAAATGGCTTTTTGCAGGACCTCCTACTGATGGATTACATGACATTACACCTATATTATCAAGAGTTATTGTAAAAATAGCCGTTTTTAGCCCCAATCTTGCTGAAGACAATGCTGCTTCTATTCCAGCGTGACCTGCTCCAACTACAATAACATCATAATTTTTCATTTATTTTTTTCTCCATTCTATATATTTCTACATATTTCTTTATAATTCACATTATTTTCTCTATATTATAACTTAATATGAATTTTTTTACAATTAGATTTTTCAGTGTTTTATTCGCTTTTATATAGAAATTCATAACTTTTTAAATATATTATTAACTACTTTATAGGATTCCAAGAATTAAGTATAATTTTTTCCATTTCATTTATATTTTTTGAAAGCCCTTCTGCATTAGCATGATAGACTTTATTTCCTATTACAAATATATTTTTAATTATTATTTTTCCTGATGTCTCTTTTATTTTAATCTGCATTCCTTTATATCCTGATGACTCTATTTTTTTTATTTCTAAACTATTTCTTTTATAACCTTCATTTAAATATTTTCTAAACTCTTGTTCTGCTAAAGTTTTAGCTAACCATTCATCGCTTAGACCTTTCTTATCATTTATATCAAATGAATCAAGAGTGTAGATATCCACTCCATCTTTGGATATCTCCAATGTATAACTTTCAGAATATATATCTATAAGCCATTTCATCTCTTTCCAATCAGGTAAACCTATAAATCCGACATATTCACTTCCAAAACGTCCTTCTTTTAGATATTTCTCTGAATTTCTATAATATCTATCCTGTTCTTCTGAAATTTTCACTAATTTTTTCTTTTTTGGGTTCTGATTTTTTACATTATCAATATTACTGTCTAAACTTTTTTTACTTTCTGCTTCACCATATATTAATGTTGACATACAAAAGATTATTATAATCATTTTAAACATTTTTTTCATAATTACTTCCCTTCTATTCCTAATAATTCCTGACTTTTACTATCCCATTCTTCCATTTTTATCATCTCTTCTTCATCAAGATTATCAAACTGTTTTTGAACTTCCATTAATTTTTCTATATCATTTTTTTTCCCTGCTTCTTCATATTCTATATTAAGTTTTTCTCTTTTTAAAATAATTTTTTCCATTTCTTCTTCAAGTTTTGTTATGTCTCTTTTTAATTTTGATATTTTTTTAGAAAGTTCTTTTTGCTCTTGATAAGACAACTTATTTTCTTCTTTTATTTCAACATCTGTTGCTAAAGGATTTATTTTAGAACTTTTAAGACTTTCTTTATATTCTTCATAATTTCCCTTAAACTTTGTTAGACCTTTTTCATCAAGATAATAAATAACATTACACACACTATCTAAAAAATGTCTATTATGTGAGACTATTAGCATTGTTCCATCAAAATCTTCTAAAGCATCTTCTAAAACTTCAATAGAGTAAATATCCAAATGATTTGTTGGTTCATCTAAAATTAAAAAGTTTGCATTTTCCATATAAAGTTTCAAAAAAGATACTCTTACTTTTTCTCCACCACTTAGCTTTTCAACTTTTTTTAAAACATCTTCACCTGAAAATAAAAATCCTCCTGCAAGACTTCTTAAATATTCCTCTGTCAAATTAAGAGAATTATTTATTTCCTGTAATATGTTGTTCTCAGGAGTAAGATCCATATGATTTTGATCATAATATCCTACCTTCACCCTTGAGCCAAACTCTACTTCCCCTTTGTCCTTAGATAGTCTATCCATTATTATTTTTAAAAGGGTAGATTTTCCTACACCATTTTTACCTATAATTCCTACTCTTTCTCCTCTAAATAAATCAAAACTTATATTATTTAAAACTTTCTTTCCATCGAAGCTTTTTTCAATATTTTTAACCTTTAGAACATTATCTCCTGTCGCACTATCTGTCTTAAATTTCAATTTCATTCTTTGAGGATTGAAAACAGGATCATCAGATCTTTCGATTCTATCAAGTATTTTTTGACGCCCCTTTGCTTGCCTAGCTTTTATACCTGCTCGAAATCTATCAATATACTCTTCCATCTTCTTTATTTTTTCTTGCTCTTTTTCATACCTTTTTATCTCTCCTTTTAATATCATCTCTTTTTGAATAATAAAAGAAGAAAAATTTCCATCATATTTATACAGTTTTTTATTTTCTACTTCATATATTTTATTACATACATTATCTAAAAATATCCTATCGTGAGACACTAGTAAAAATGCATTATTATACTTCTTCAAATAATCTTCTAACCACTCAATTGACACTAAATCTAAATGGTTTGTAGGCTCATCTAATATCAAAAGTTCTGGCTCAAGAAGAAGAAGTTTTGCCAATGAAACCCTTGTTCTCTCCCCACCACTCAAGTCTTTCAATATTAAATTATAATATTCATCTGTAAGTTCAAGACCTGTTAATATTTGCCTTACTTTGTATTCTATTTCATAACCACCTTTTGCTTCATACAAAGAAGAAAGTTCTGCAGATTTTTGTATAAGGCTTTCAAGTTCTTCTCCTTTGGCACTTCCAAGAAGTATATTTACTTTCTGTAACTCATTATGAATATCTCTTTCTTCTGAAAAAACTGAAAGCATTTCTTCATAAACTGTATTTGTTTCATCTGAAAATTTATGATTTTGAGATAAATAACCTATTCTAACTGAAGGATTTTTTATAATATCCCCTATTTCATTAAGATTGTTTTCTGCTCCGTCTATTCTTTCTTCATCTAAAATCATTTTTATAATAGTTGATTTTCCTGCACCATTAACTCCTACAAGCCCTATTTTATCTTTATCTTCTATTGTAAAATTTATATCTTTTAATATATATTCCCCTGCAAACTGTTTATATACTTTATTAAACTGTATTAAGCTCATTTTGTTTTTCTCCCTGTTATTTATTATTTTTTGTATTTTCACCTTCCCTTTAGAGGAACTTTTTTTTAACTTAATTCTATTTTTTTTAATCTATAATAAATATATCAAATAAAAATATAAATAACAAGTAAAATATGACAAAAACAAGTTACTTGTATTATTAAATTAATAAATAAAAAAGTGATATAACATAAAATCAATCTTATGTTTTATCACTTTTACATCTATATTTATTTTTTATAATTTAATTATTTCTTCCCTCCTAGAAACTTACTAGCTAACCCTAATAAATCATCAACAATAGCTCCGTCTTTATTAGAATCTAATAAATTAGTTACTAATCCCATTATTCCAGAAGTTTGTTCATTAGAACCTAAATTTAAAGCTAACATTGAAGTTAACGCATCTAAACCTGAAGCATCTAAATTATTATCTTTTTTTTGTTTCCCTAAAGCTCCTAAAACCAAAGGTGCTAATATTTGTAACATCTTTATACTCCCATTAGAATCTAATCCACTTGATTTTGAAACTGCTTTAGCCACATTTTCTGTTTGATTACCAAATAAGTGATTAAGTATCCCAGCACCATCATTTAAATCTGGATTATTCAAATATCCTGAAAGGTTATTTAATACCGAACCATCATGTTTTTCCAATGCTTTATTTAACGATTCAGCTCCTTCAGCAGTTTGAGTATTTTTATTTAACGCTTGTAAAATTGCTGGTAATGCTGATACTAGACCTAATTTAACATCATTTTCATTTACACCTAATTGAGAGCTTAATTTTCCTAAGTCTTTATCATTTAATAATCCTAATATTCCTTCTAAATTCATTGATATTCTCCTTCATATTTTATATTTAATAATAATTTAAGGTTGTATAAAAAATGTTACTTTCCCTGTTTTTGATGATATTTGTATTCCATATTTCATTCCATTTTTATAGACCATAGTATTTGTTAGCTCATTTTTTTTCATAGTCGCAAGAATCTCAGAATAAAGTTGCCTTGCTTCGTCTTCTTTTATTTGATCATCTGAAACCTCTATTAAGCTAACAACCATACTTTCAACCATACCTAAATCTGTCCCTGTTGTTTCCATATCTATATTAACAAATAAACCTGTAACATCTATACCAACATATTCTATTACGTAACTAGAAGATTTTTTCGTAGTTATTTTTGAACTAAAAAAATTTCTATTTTCAAAATCTAGTTTTTCAAATTTTTCTATATCTATTTCATTTTCTTTAGATATTTTTTCAAAATCTTCAATTACTTTTTCAATGGATCTATTATAAAAATATCTTTGGTTTTTATTAATAGGATCTTTAGCTTCACTTTGCATATTTTTTTGGTCTTTTTCTTTTTTATCTCCACATGAAAATATTATAAATACTAAAAAAAGTATTACAGAAATTTTTCTCATTTTATCACCTATATTATTATAATAAAAGAGCCCTCCAAAAAAAATAGGAGAGTCCTCTATCAATAGTTTATTTTTCTATTTTTGTATAAGGCATTAAAGCTATTTGTCTAGATCTTTTTATAGCTTTAGCTATTTTTCTTTGGATTTTAGCCTCTAACCCAGTTACTCTCGCTGGAGAGATTTTTCCTTTATCATTCATAAAGTTTTTTAATAAATCTACATTTTTATAATTTATATCTTCTACTTTAAATTTTACTTTTGGTCTTCTTTTTCTTTTTTTAAATTCTGTAGATGGTTTCATTCTCCTAGTCACCTCCTAATTTTTTCCTAAAATGGAAAATCATCGTCATCTATTATTTCGTCATTATCGTTATCTACAAATGAATTATTAACTGGAGCATTTTGTGAAGATTGTGGTTGCTGTGATTGCTGTGATTGCATATTTGAAGTATTTGCCGAATCAATAAAATCAAATTTATCAACTACTACATCTGTTCTCCAAACTGTTTCACCATTTTTTTCGTAATTACTTACATTCAATCTTCCTTGAATAGCTATTCTTCTCCCTTTTCTTAGGTACTCAGCTATAGCTTCTGCTCTTTTATCCCAAGCCACACAATTAATAAAATCTGCTTCTTCTCTTTTAAATTCTCTAGTTACAGCTAATGTAAAATTACAAAATGCTTTTCCTGATTGGGAATATTTCAACTCAGGATCTTTCGTTAATCTACCTAGCAATGATACATAATTCATGTTAATTCCCCCTATTATATAATCTTTTTACTAACCCCACATTAAAGTATCAAAATTAAAATTAGTCATTTTTAACTATCATGTATTTTAATATTGTTTCTGTTATGTTTAACTTTGCTTCTACTTCTGTCAACTTAGTTCCATCAATTTGGAATAAAGTTAAAACATAGTATCCATTTTCTTTCTTTTTAATTGGATAAGCTAATTTTTTTTCACCTAAAACTTCAGTTTTTAACTCAACAGCTCCTGCTTTAGTTAAAGTTGTTTCAACCAATTCAATATTAGCTTTTTTTTCTTCATCAGTTAACTGAGTAGAAAGTATAAACATTATTTCGTAATCTTTCATTTTCTTTCTCCTTTCCTTCGGCTTTTTAGCCCTACATTTAAAATATAGAGCAGGTCTATTAATTCTATCAAAAAAATAAAATAAAATCAAGTTTTTTATTCATCTTTTGTAAAAAATGAAGGAACTATAAATCCTGTATTATTTGGTGAATTATTTTCTTTTAATAACTTACCATCATTTTCTCCATACGAATTATTGAAGTCTGATTCTGAATTATAATCTCTATCTTCAAAATCAGTTGCTATTAAAGAAACTCTTATCGTTCCTTCTAATTGAGAATCTATAATAACTCCCCAAATTAAACTTACATCTGGATTTTCAGCTTTTTTAGAAACTGTCTCAGATACTTCTTTAATCTCATGAAGTCCTATATCACTTCCAGCAGTTATATTTAATAATATTTTTCTTGCACCTTCTATTGATTTTTCTAATAATGGACTATTTAATGCTTGTTCAGTCGCTGTTTTTGATTTTCCATCACCACTAGCTTCACCAAAACCTAGCATCGCTATTCCAGAGTCTTGCATTATTGCTTTAACATCCGCAAAATCTAAATTTACAAATCCTTGTTTTGTTATTAAATCAGATATACCTTTTATACCAACTCTTAATACACCATTTGCTTCTTTAAAAGCATTCATTAAAGTTATACTTATATTAGGTAATTCAAATAATTTTTCATTTGGAATAGCAATTAAAGTATCTACATGCTTTCTCAAGTTTTCAATTCCAATTTCAGCATTATTCTTCTTTAAAGGTCCTTCAAAATCAAACGGTTTAGTAACTACTGCAACTGTTAATATTCCCATTCCTCTTGCTACCTCAGCTACTATAGGAGCAGCTCCTGTTCCTGTTCCACCACCCATTCCAGCTGTTATAAATAACATATCTGTTCCTTTTAAAACTTCTCTTACAGCTTCTTCTGACTCTTTTGCTGCTTTTTTACCTTTTTCAGGATCTGCTCCTGCTCCTGTCCCTTCTCCTAACAAAACTCTTGTCTGTGTCAAAGACCTTTCTAAGTCTTGTCTATCTGTATTTATAGCTATAAATTCTACATCTGATATTATATCACTTTGCATCATATCATTTATTGCGTTTCCTCCAGCTCCACCTACACCTACAACCTTCAACTTTGCTGCGCTATTAGAACTTTCCATACGTCTTCCTCCTGATTTTATTTTACATTAACATCTTTAAATCTTATATCCATATAATTAATTTCTTGATTGTTTTTTAACTTTTGGATATACAACCTATACGCATTGTCATATTTATCCACACTAACTAATGTGTCCGTTATTATTTCTATTCCATCAACAAGAATTATTCTATACTCCTTATCAGATTTTCTTATTTCTGATATCATATCATACAAATCTTTATTTTTTATTTTAGAAATTATTATTTTTAAATCTTTTTTTACTTCTTCATTTTCATCATAAATGACAACTGGAATATTTTTAGTTTCAGATTCAAAAATATATCCAAATATATTTAATTGCTCATCAGATAAAAAAATATCATTTCCTTTTTTTACATAAACATAAGGGACTCTTTCTTCCAAATTAATTTCCACCCTACTTGGATAAACTTTTCTTATGGAAACATTTTTTATTCTGGCATCCTGTTTTAACAATTTTTCTATTTTCCAAGTATCTATATAAACGATATTGGTCTCTTTTAATTTCTCTATTTTGTTTGTTATGTCTGATTTTATCATTTTATTTTGACCATTTATTCTAATTTCTTTTATTTTAAAATAGTCTGTATTAATAAATATTTTTCCTAAATAAATAGTAACTACAAAGCTCATTAACATAACAAAGGTCTTTATAAATTTTTGCATATTCTACTCCAGTTTATAATATTATACACTTTTTTTCTATTTAATTCAATCTTTAATTAATTACATTTTTTTAATAATTACTATTTCTGTCTCAAGTTGTATTCCAGACTTTTCAAAAACAACTTTTTTTACATGCTCTATAACGGATATAACATCAGAAAACTTCGCATTTCCTAAATTTGTAACAAAATTTGGATGCTTTGTAGAAATTTCTGCATCTCCCACTCTATATCCTTTTAATCCTGCATCTGATATTAATCTTGCAGCAAATGTTCCCTCAGGATTTTTAAATGTACTTCCTAGATTTGGTAAGTCTAAAGGATGCTTTATTTCTCTTTGTGCATATTTGTCCTGTGCACATTCTTTTTTAAATCCTCTTTCAAATTTGAATAATACAGATACAACAATCCAGTTTTTTTCTTTTATTTCGGTTGTTCTATATTTAAATGATAGTTCATTTTTTTTGTAAGTTTTTATTTCTCCATCAAGTTTACAAACTTCCACTTCTTCTATACATTCAAATATTTCAGTTCCGTAAGCTCCTCCGTTCATATTAACAAGTCCTCCAACAGACCCAGGGATCCCTGCTATATTTTCTAATCCTGTATAATTATTTTCTTCCATATACTTAATGAGTTCATCTAAATCTAGTCCTGCCTCAACTCTCACTAAATCATACCCATCTTCTATTTTTTCAACTGTTATATCTTTAAATTCTTTTAAAGATACAAAACTTATATCTATTTTACCGTCTGGTATAAGAGTATTAGTACCATTACCTAAAAGAAATATCGAGTTTCTTGTAGATAATACTTCTTTTAATTCTTTTTTATCTTCAATAATTATTAATTCTTTTGCTACCCCTCCAACTTTCATATTAGAACACTCTTTCATTTCTTTATTCTCAAATATTTTCATTATATTATCTCTCCCGTTTATTTACTATTATACTTCTTCTAATTTTTCTTTAGTATCGTGTGCAAACTTAGACACACTTCCAGCACCCATAAATATGAAAGTATCATCTGAATTCCTAGAATTTAAAACTATTTCTTTAACTTCTTCTTCATTGCATACTTTTACATTTACTCCTATTTTTTCAGCTAAACTTTCTGACGTTATTCCATATGTGTTGTCTTCCCCTGCACCGTATATTGGAAGCAATATTAATCTATCTGCTTTTTTCAAAGATTCCACGAAATCATCAAAAAAGAATTTTGTCCTACTATATCTATGTGGTTGAAAAATTACTGTCACTTTTCCTTTTTCTGTATTTTTAGCTGCGTCTATTGTTACTTTTATTTCAGTAGGATGATGTGCATAATCATCTATCAATCTAATTTTATTATCATAAATTACTTGGTATCTTCTATTTGCTCCTTTAAATTTTCTCAATTTTTCTTTTACTAACTCCATATTACATCCTGTTTCATGTGCTAAATATATTACAGGCAAAGAATTTGACACGTTATGTTCTCCAGGGATAGATAAAGAGAACTCTCCTAAATCTTTTCCATTTTTAATAACTTCGTATACTGTAAATCTATCCTTTACTCTTATATTAGTAGCAAAAATATGAGTATCCTCTTTTTTTATGCTATACCAAACTATATTTTTATTTTTTATGTTTAAAGTAGACATGTCTTCACAATCTTTACATAAAATTGTCAATTTTTCTGTACTATCTATGAATTTTTCAAAAGATTTCTTTATATTTTCATAAGTTCCATGGTGTTCTAAGTGATCAGGTTCTACATTAGTTACTACTGAATATTTTGGTTTTATAAATAAAAATGAGTTATCACTTTCGTCTGCTTCTGCTATGAAATATTCTGAATTACCAACTTTGCTATTACTCTGTATCTCAGGTATAATACCACCTACAACTATAAATGGATCTTTTTCTAAAAATGCTACGCTCATCATTGAACTCGTAGTAGTTTTTCCATGAGTTCCAGCAACAGCTATCCCCTCATAGTTGTTCATTATATCAGCTAATAATTCTCCTCTACATATTTTTTTTATTTTATTTTTTGTTATGTAATTATATTCAGGATTAGATTCTTTTATCGCAGCAGAGTATACAAAAAGGTCTATTCCTTTATCTTTTACATTTTCTTCTGTTTGACCTATATTTATTTTTATTCCCATTTCTTCCATATCGTAAGTTGTTGATTTTTTTTCTATATCTGATCCTGCTACATTATATCCTCTTTTAGCTAAAATTTTAGCAAGTCCACTCATACCTATTCCATTTATTCCACTAAAATAAATATTTCTAACATCTTTTAACATTTTTCCTCCATTCACTTATTTTATAACATTTTAAAATATATTATAATTCCATTTCACTTATTATTACTTCTGAAGCATTTCCTTTTTTCAATTTTTTTATATTTTCTTTCATAAACATAAGTACATCTTCTTGGTTAACTAAAGAAAGTGCTTCTCCTAATGCATTACAAATTTCTTCATTGGAAAATATTTTTGTAGCATTTATAAATTCTAATACATCAGCATTTTCTTTTTGACCTACAAAATCATATGGAATTATTATAGAAGGTTTTTCCATTTGTATTAGTTCAGATATAGTAGACGCTCCAGCACGACATACAACTAGATCTGTAGCCGACATTAAATCTGCAACATTGTTAAAATAAGGTTCTATAATATTATCGCCTTTTTTTCTTATTTTGTAAACTATTTCATCATAATTTTCTCTACCTGTTGCCCAAAATACTTTTAAATTACTTTCATTTAATATATTATTCCAGTTTTTTACTATGGCATCATTTATGCTTTTTGCCCCTAAACTTCCACCTATAATTAAAATCATTTTTTTATCTTCACTTATTCCCAATTTATATCTTTCTTCTTTAGAATTTTTAGTATAAAATTCTTCTCTTAAAGGGTTTCCAGTTACAATAAATTTAGATCTATATTTTTCTTTTACCGACTCTAATGTATCTTCAAATGCAATGAAAATCTTTTTAGCCTTTTTATAAAAATATTTATTTGCCATCCCCATTGTACAGTTTTGTTCTTGTAAATAATAAGGTATTCTTAAAACTATTGCTGCTATTAATACAGGAATTGTTATATAATTACCAAATCCTATTACTTTGTCAGGCTTTTCTTTATTTAATATACTTATTGCTTTGAATACTGATATAATCATTTTTATCACTGACTTAATTGATTTCAATGGCAATATATCCAACCCTATAAATCTAAAATTTTCTTTGGGAACTAATTCTTTTTCCATTCTATGTTCTGTCCCAATAAATAAAATATCTATATTTTGTTCTCTCATTTTTTTTGCAATAGAAATAGCAGGATATATATGTCCACCTGTCCCTCCTGTTATAAACACTACTTTTTTCATTACAATCTCCATTCTTAACTATTATTTTACACATTTTTATAATAATTTATTTTCAGCCTCTGTCATTTCTTGAATATATAATGCTTTTATTATATTATAAACTACTCCAAGAGCTGCCAAAGTAACGACACTTGTACTTCCCCCATAACTCATTATAGGTAGCGGAATTCCTGTTGAAGGTATTACAGATAACACAACTGCCAAATTACCTAATATTTGTATAGAAAACATCCCGAATATTCCTATTAAAATATATTTTGCATACATATCTTTTATTTTTAGTAAAGTTATTATTATTATGGCTAATAGAACCACATAAATTCCAATTAATATTATTGACCCTATAAATCCCGTTTCTTCAGCATATCCTGCAAAAATATAATCTGTATGTATTTCTGGAAGATAAAAATATTTTTGAAGTCCATTTCCATAAAATTTCCCTAAAAATCCACCACTTCCTATTGCTATTAAAGACTGTTTTGCTTGATATACTCCCTCAGTTCCTGTGCTATGACCTAGTATTCTATTCAATCTATATGGTGTAGATATTATACTTCCTATACCAACTGCTCCTATTATTAAAGAAATAATCGAAAAATAAGAAAAACTTATCCCTGTTACAAATAACATAGTAAGTCCTATTATAACAATCTGTGCTGCTGTACTAAAAGATCTTTCTATTAAAATTAATACAGTATAAAATAAAATTAAGAACATCATATTTAGAAGCATCTTTCCTTTAACTAATCTTTTTTTTCTAAAACGATCCATTACTCCAGCTAAAACTAATATCAATATTAATTTTGCAATTTCAGATGGTTGTATACTTATAAAGCCAAAAGAAAGCCATCTTTTAGCACCGTTTACTTCTTTTCCCAAAATTAAAACTGCCACTAAAAGAGCTGCTCCAAATAAGTACATAAATGTAGACCTTTTTTTATATTTTTCATACTTAAATCTTGAAGTAACGAAAAAAGCAAATGCCCCTATTCCCAACCAAATAACCTGTCTAATTAAGAAATAATAACTATTGTAATATTCTTTTTGTCCTCTTGGAAAACTTAAACTTGCTATCATCGATATACTAAGACCTGATAATATTATTGTTATTATAATAAAAGTTGTTCCTAATACTTTTTTATTTTTCAATTTTTATTCCACCTAACTCATTCTCATTTTTCATTTTTTAATCCTCAAATATTTTAACTGTTAATTCTTTAAATACATTTCCCCTATGTTCAAAATTTTTAAATTGACAAAAACTTGAAGTTGCTGGAGAAAATAAAATAGTTTTATCTTCATTAAAATCTTCATTTTCTTTTAAATAATTTAGGACTTTTTCTAAATTTTCAAGATTTTTATAATTTTTATAATTTAATTTTTCCATATCTTTTTCTAATAAAGGCGCATTTTCACCTATTAAATATACAAAATCAACTTTTTCTTTTATTACTTTTACTAAATCGTCATTAGGAACTTTTTTGTCATCCCCACCTAATATTAAAACTATTTTATTTTCAAAAGAATCTATAGCTTTTATAGTTGACTCGACATTTGTTCCTTTAGAATCGTTTATAAAAGTAGTTTTATCCTTTATAAAAAAATTCTCAAGTCTGTGTTCTAATGCTTTTGTACTTTTTAAAAACTCTACTAATTTTTCATTAGAAATATTCAAAATTTTACCTGCTCCAATTAAAAACAGCATATTTTCTAAATTATGTTTTCCTTTTAAGCTTAAATCTTTTACTGAGATTAACTTTTCTGAGATTTCTTCTAAATCTTTGTAACTATGATTTTCTATTTTCTCAAATAAATTTTTCATAATGTATATACTTTCGTCATGAACGAAAATTGTACCTCTTTTTTCTTTACTTAAATATATTTTTTTAGATTTAATTTTATTCTTAAGTTTTTGAGTTTCATACAACCTTTCAAATTCTTTGTCATCTAAATTAATTAATGCAAAATCATCTGTTGTTTGATTTTCAAAAATATTAAATTTTGTAGTGTAGTAATCGTCTAATGAGCTATATCTAGTTAAATGATCTGGAGTAAGATTTATAATTCCTGATATATATGAATGTACTTTAGGATTATTTTCTAGTTGATAACTACTTAACTCTAATACTACATAGTCAAGAGACACTTCATCTGATATAAGTTTAGCAAAAGAAAATCCTGCATTTCCTGCAAGTTTAGTTCTTCTCCCAGTAAAACTGAGTAACTCATCCATTTTAGTCGCTGTCGTTGTTTTTCCATTAGTTCCAGTAAAAGAAATAATTTTTGTAGATTCATCCATATAATTATAGGCTAAATCTATTTCTGAAATTATTTTTATATTTTTTTCTTTTGCTTTTACTAGTAATTCAGATGTCCATGCTATCCCAGGACTTTTAACTATAAATTCAATATTTTCATTATCTAATATTTCTATTCCATCTTTAGAAGAAATACCCATTTTATCATCTATCATATAAACTGAATATCCTTTTTTTTCTAATAATTCCTTAGCACCTAATCCACTTAATCCAGTACCAAATACTAAAGCTTTTTGCATAAAATTCCTCTTTTCTAAAATTATTAATACCTTAATTATTCACTAATTTTTTATAATTTAATAAAATTATTTTTTAAAATGAATTTTAATTAATAATATATGTAAATTATCTAACTTTTAATATGACAAAAGTCAATAAACATGTCATTATAGTTATTATCCAAAATCTTATCGTAACTTTAGTTTCAGGAATTCCCAACATTTCAAAATGATGATGTATAGGTGCCATTTTAAATACTCTTCTACCAAATGTTTTAAAATGCCAAACTTGAATCATAACAGATAAAGCTTCTAAAATAAATATAAATCCTGCTATAGGTAAAAGTAACTCTTGTTTTAAAAATATTACTATAATTCCTAATATCCCTCCTAAAGTAAGTGATCCTGTATCACCCATAAATACTTGAGCTGGATAAAAATTAAACCAAAGAAATCCTGTTAAAGCTCCTATTATCGATGCCAAATAAACAGTCATTTCCGCTGCATCTCTAACATAATATAAATTTAAATACTTGGCATATTCATAATGTCCAGTTAAATAAGTAATTATTAACAATGTCAGACTTACAACTATTATTGGTCCACTAACTAATCCATCTAAACCGTCTGTTAAATTTACTGCATTTGATGATCCTATTATTACAAACATCATAAATATAAAAAATAGAACAGGAGTTATATATAAAAAAGAATTTTTTATTATAGGATTTACTATTGAAAAATCTATTTCTTTATTTATTAGTCCATACTTATAAATAAAATAAAAAGTTAAGCTTGTTATTATTAGCTGTCCAAATATTTTCTTTTTACCAGAAAGCCCTTTTTTATGCTTTGTCAATTTCAAAAAATCGTCGTAAAACCCTATTGTAGTAAATAATATTGTTATTATAAATAAAAATATTATAAACTTATTTGTGAAATTTCCAGCAATTGATGTTGCAAAAAGCATTGCTCCTATTATAAGTAATCCACCCATAGTAGGCGTTCCTGATTTACTCCAGTGAGATTGCGGTCCTTCTTCTCTAGCCGAATCTCCATATTTTTTCTTTTTTAGCCAAGCTATAAACGGTTTCCCAAAAATCATCATAAAAAGGAATGCTATCACAAAAGCAATTGATGCTCTCATGGTAATAGATTTAAATACTCTTAACACTCCCCATTTATTTATAAATAATTGCTGTAACAAATATAACATCTTTTACTCCTTTTTTATATTTAATCTTCTATTATATCTTCTATTATATCTTCTAATTTCATACCTCTTGATGCTTTTAACAAAACAGCTTTTTCTTTAGATATTTTTTCTAATTCCTTTTTTATTTCCATTTTATTTTCAAAATATTTTATATCTTTATTTAAAAACTCTTTAATATTTTTATTTTTCTCTAATTTTTCATATAGACTAGCCATTCTCGGTCCATACAAATAAATTTTATTAGTATTTATATTCAATAAAATATCAAATATATCTCTATGAAATTCTCTTTCATTTTCGCCAAGTTCTAACATATCTCCTAAAACGACTACTTTTTCTTTATTATTATATAATTTTGAAAATGTTTCTAATGATTTTTTCATCGACATAGGGCTAGCATTATACGCATCATTTATATAAACTGTATCTTTTTTTTCTATTTTCTGAAATCTCATCTCTGTCATAGCTATATTTTTTACATTTTCTTCAATGATTTTATCTTCTATCCCAAATTGTTTTGCTACAGCTATAGCTATTGTGAGGTTTAATATGTTGTGTTCCCCTAAAACATTAGTTTTATAAGATCTTTTCACTGAACTTTGACAAATCTGACCAAAATAGTCCAAGGAAAAATTTGTTTCAATTTCATTAAAACTTATATCTCCATAATAAAAATTCATTTTTTCACATAATAAGTCCTTTTTTTCTTTTCTTAAAACTTTTATTATTCTTATTTTATCACTAACTACATTCCTTAGATATTCATCATCTCCATTTATAATTAAAGTTTCTTTTATATAAGGGATTATCTCTGTTTTAGCTTTAAACACATTCTCCTTTGTTTTCAAAAATTCCAAATGAGACTCTCCTATATTTGTAATTACACTAATATTAGGGGATGAAATCTGACCTAATAAATCAATTTCATTGAAATCACTCATTCCCATTTCAAGAATAATAAATTCATCTTCTACTTCTGAACACAACAAAGTGAAGGGTAATCCAATATGATTATTATAATTCCCTTCTGTTTTTTTACCTTTATATTTTGATTTAAGTAGATGATATATCATATCTTTTACTGTTGTTTTCCCGTTACTTCCTGTTATTCCTATTACTTTTAAATTTAAATTTTCTCTCCACTTTTTAGCAAATTCTTGCATAAAAATTATACTGTCCTCCACTAAAAAAGCCTTCTCTTTATTATTTACATCTAATTTTATACTTTCGTTATCATAAACAACGTAAGCTCCTTTTAAAAGAGACTCATTTACAAAATTATTTCCACCCCTTATAGCAATAAATAAATCACCTTTTTCTATTTCTTTGGAATTCATTACTACTTTATCTATACATAATCCAGATGATTTACATTCATTTTTATCATTTCTATTTATAATACTATAAAATATTTCACTTTTGGTCATAAAAATTTTTCTCCATTTTTCTGTGCTATGTTATAAATTATAACACTTGACAAATATTTTTTCAATAATATTTTAACTTAAATCATATAAATTAAAAATTTATTTTTTATTTTTTATATAATCAACAAATTCAGGTATATTTTCCATTATTAGTGATTTTAAATTTTTCTCTTCTATTTCTTTTATATTCTTTAATCCATATCCTGTTTTAACTAGTACCGTATTAAATCCTAATTCTTTTGCTGGGATAAGATCTGTTATTCTATCCCCTATCATATATGAGTTTTTAACGTCTATATTAAACTCATTTATTGCTTTTAGAAAATTTTGTTTATTAGGTTTTCTACATTCACAATTTTTTCTATATTTACCTATCCCCTTAGGGTGATGAGGGCAAAAATAAGTCTTTTCTATTACTATACCTTTTTTATTAAGGTCATTTATTATAAATTTTTCTAATTTATAATAATCTTCTTCTGTATAATATCCTTTAGCAATTCCTGCTTGATTAGTAATAATAATAAATTTATATCCTAGTTTTTCTAATTCTTTTAAACTTTCAACAACACCATTTTCATATTCAAAATCTTCAATTTTATATAAATAATTTTTTTCAATATTTATAACACCATCTCTATCAAAAATAATAAATTTATTTGTCATTTTTCCCCTTTCAATCATAAATTTAAATATTATTTTTCATAAATATATTCTATTATTTCATTTTTTTTACTTCCAACTATTTTAATAGTAAAATGTATTTTATCATCAAATACTTCTATTTCTCCAAAATAATTATCTGGAAAACATTCGTATTTTCTTTCCGTAATATATTTTCCATTTTCTAAAATAAAATTAAATATATTTTCATAATCATTATTTCTAAAGTGATAAAATCCTATTTTATTCTTTTCACTATCTATTTCCCACATTTTTTTATCATTTAATTTCATCCCATTTTCAAGATGAATTTCTTCAAAAAAGTAAATTTTATTATTATCAACACTGACTACTACCTCTCCAGTCCCAACATTATCCCAATTCATCTGAGAATTTTGTAAACTTTTTGAGATAAATTTCATTTTTTTTATTTTTTTCATCATAATATATAAATTTTTTGCTTTTACAATTTTGTCAAATTCTAATTTATTTTCACTAATTAATTTTTTTTTCATCTATCTAAAATCTACTCTATACTTTAAAATCATTTTTAATTTTTAAAAATTTTAATTTAAAATATAAAATATTTTTCCTTTCTAAAATCTCATAATCTTTCTATTTTTAATGTTTCCATAGTAATTTAGAATAATATTTTCCGATATTTAAACTATATATTTTTTATAGTATATCATATTTTAAAAATAAAAGGGACTATATTAAAATCTAAAATAAATTAAGTCTGTTAAAGATTGTTAAATAAATAAAAGCTTTTAAAAATTTATTTAATTCTTAAAAGCTTTTTTTATACTATTTTTACTGTTTTTTCCCTAGAGAATATTTTTCTTCTTTTTTCTTATTCCCTTTGTCATCATTTATTTAATACTCCGTTAGATTCTATCGTCTATTTATTTTATTCCCATATTTTAATCTAAGTCATCATTACCTTTTACTTTTATTGTATATATCCCAAATAAAATTAATATTATTACATCTATAGATAACACAAACATTATCATAAAAAATAAATAATTTGAAAAATTAAACAGATAAACCAATAATACTACCAGAACATGTAATAACCCTATTATTGATAATAATATATAGTTATAATTCAAATCTAGTTCTAATTTTTTATCAGATACCTCCAGTTTTACTTTTGGACTCTTAACCATAAAAAAAGATTCAAATATCCTTAATTCACATTCTCCATTATTAACTTCCAATTCTTGTTTTCTTTCTAAATTCAATCCTTTTTTTTCTCCGTTAATCTGAATTTTAAATGGTTTTTCTCTTCCAAACATTCTTTTATCATTTAAGATTATTTTCGGCATTTTGCCCTCCTATTTAATTTTTATTAATATATTTTAATTTATATTTTAAATTTTCATCTATGATTACTTCATAAATATATCTATCTTCCATAACACTCATTAAAAGTTTATCTTTTGCAATAACAAAAGTATAATAGAATTTCCTTTCAACATTATCGTCATCAGAAATCTAAACTCCTTAATTTTATCTTATTTTTACCTTATTGTCAATTAATCTACATTTTTGAGCCTTTCTTAAAATAAAAAACTGCTAAAACTAAACTCTTCAATACTTTATTGATTTATTTTAATTCTATGCAGTTATTTATTTATTTTATACCACAGTATGATATAAAAATTTATTTTTTCTTTTTGTCATGTTTTGTCAACTTTTCTTCTTCATCTTTATAATCTTTTCCATAATAAGCTTTTAAATAAATTTGTTTTAATTCAGAAATAAGCGGATATCTAGGATTAGCTGATGTACATTGATCATCAAAAGCATTTAATGCCATCTCGTCTACAGCTTCTAAGAAATCCTTTTCAGGCACACCCCATTCGCTAATAGTTGCAGGAATTCCTATTTCCTCTTTTATTTTTCCAATCCCTTTTATTAAATTTTCTACTTTTTCTTCTTTCGTTTTACCACCAAATCCTAAATAATCTGACATTTCAGCATATCTTTGTATTGCATCAGGATATCTGTATTGAGGGAAAACTCCCATTTTTGTAGGCGCATCAGTAGCATTAAATCTTATAACTTCTTCTAATAATACTGCGTTAGCTATCCCATGCGGAATATGAAATTTACCACCTAATTTATGTGCTAATGAATGATTTATTCCTAAAAAGGCATTTGCAAACGCCATTCCAGCTAAACAAGAAGCATTCGCCATTTTTTCCTTTGCTTTAATTGCCGATGCTCCCCCATGAACTGATTCAGGCAAATATTTGAATACAAGTCTTGCTGCTTCTAAAGAATAAGGTTTTGTATATTCTGTAGCCATAACTGACACATATGACTCTATAGCATGCGTAAACACATCAATTCCTGAAGCAACTGTAAGTCCTTTAGGCATTGTAAGCATCAATTCTGGATCGTTTATTGCTACATGAGGTGTTAATTCATAGTCAGCCAAAGGGTATTTAATTCCTGTTTCATCATCAGTTATTACAGAAAATGGAGTTACTTCTGATCCTGTTCCTGCTGACGTTGCTACTGCTATAAATTTTGCCTTTATACCCATTTTAGGGAATGATACTATTCTTTTTCTAATATCCATAAATCTCATTGCTAAATCTCTAAATCTTGTATTAGGGTGTTCATACAATACCCACATAATTTTTGCAGCATCCATAGCAGAACCTCCTCCTAATGCTATTATCACATCAGGATTATATTCTAACATTGCTCTTGCTCCTGCTTGAGTTGAACTTAGTGTTGGGTCTTCTTTTACATCTGAAAAAATTCTAAAATCTATTCCTATTTCTTCCAATACTTTAGTTATATGGTTTGTGTATCCTAATTCCGATAAAGCTCTATCCGTAACTATAAACGCTTTTTTATGTTCCCCTTTTAACTCCTCTAAAGCCACAGGTAACGAACCATATTTAAAATAAACCTTTTCAGGAATTTTAAACCACAACATATTTTCCCTTCTTTCTGCTATTGTTTTAACGTTGATTAAATGTTTTACTCCTATATTTTCTGAAACAGAGTTTCCACCCCAAGATCCACATCCTAATGTTAACGATGGTTCTAATTTAAAATTAAATACATCTCCTATTGCTCCTAGTGAGGCAGGCATATTTATAAGAGTTCTTCCTGTTTTCATTCTTCTTCCAAATTCGTCTATTTTTTCCCTTTCAGATAGGTTAATATACAAAGAAGATGTATGACCTAATCCACCTAATTCAACTAAATCTTCAGCTATTTTTAATGACTCTTCAAAAGTATTTGTTTTGTACATAGCAAGTACAGGAGATAATTTTTCATGTGCAAAAGGTTCTTCTACACTTGTAGATTCCACTTCTCCTATTAATACTTTAGATGTCTTAGGTATATCTAATCCAGCCATTTGAGCAATTACAAAAGCACTTTTACCTACAATGTCAGCATTTAAATTACCATTAACAAATAAAATCTCTCTTATTTTGTTTTTTTCCTTGTCATTAAGAATATAAGCTCCTCTATCTAAAAATTCTTTTTTTACTTTATCATAAATTTCTTTTTCAACAATCACTGCTTGTTCAGTAGCACAAATCACTCCATTATCAAAAGTTTTTGACATTAATACATAGTTTACAGTCATTTTTATATCTGCTGATTTATCTATAATTACAGGAGTATTCCCTGCTCCAACACCTATTGCTGGTTTCCCTGAAGAATATGCTGCTTTAACCATACCAGGTCCACCTGTTGCAAGTATTAAATCAGAATTTGACATTAATTCTCTTGACATCTCAACACTTGGTTCATCTATCCATCCAATTATATCTTTCGGTGCTCCATATTTTATTGCCTCTTTTAAAGCCATTTTAGCCGTTTCTATTGTTGCATTTTTAGCTCTTGGATGTGGAGATAAAATTATTGCATTTCTAGTTTTTAATGTTAACAATATTTTAAAAGCTGCTGTAGATGTAGGGTTAGTTGTAGGAACAACTCCAGCAATTATACCTATAGGAGTCGCTATTTTTTTTATCCCATATGATCTATCTTCTTCTAACACTCCACATGTCTTTTCATCCTTATATTTATTGTATATGTACTCTGATGCAAAATGATTTTTTATTACTTTATCTTCTAAAATACCCATACCAGTTTCTTCTACTGCTAATTTTGCAAGCGTAATTCTCTCTCCATTTATTTTTTGAGCAACTTTTCTGAATATTTTATCAACTTTCTCTTGATCAAAAGTTGAAAATTCTTCTTGTGCTTTCTTTACTCTTTCCATTAGTTCTTTTAAACTCTGTAAATCTTTTACTGCCATTTTATTATCCTCCTAAAAATCTTGTATGTGAATTATTTAACTAATTATTTGTTTAAAAAAAATTAACCTTAATTTAAAAATAGATTTCACAGAGTAAATAATACACCTTTTTGGATTTAAAGTCAACAATTTTGTGAAAAAATTATCTTCTATAATTTTAATGGTTATATTTATTTTATATATTATTTTATTTTTAAAAAATATTTATTTAAAAATATTTATTATACCTATAAATTTATGTTACACTATAATAAATTTAAAATAATATAAACATAGAGGTAGTTATGAGTTTAAAAGAAAAAAATAATATAAGAAAAGAAATTTTAGGTAAAAGAAATTCTTTAAATGACTATTATGTAAATAAAAATAGTATCCTTATTATTAAATATATATGCAATATAATAGAACAGCATAATTTTAATAATATCATGATTTTTATGAATATGAATAATGAAGTTGAAATTACAAGGCTTTTAAATATATATTCTAATAAAAATTTCTATATACCAAAAACTTTTAGAAATGGCGATATGAGAATAAGTAAATATGATAAAAAATATCTAGTTTTACATAAATTTGGATACTACGAATCTTGTTCTGAAATATATGAAGATGATTCTATTTTAGATTTAATAATTATTCCAGGAATAGTTTTTGATAAAAATAAAAATAGGATAGGATTTGGGGGAGGATACTATGATAAATTTCTCTATAAACTAAAAGAAAATCATAATAAAAACAACACTAAATTACCATTAATTGTAGCTGTCTGTTATGATTTTCAATTACTTAATTCCATTCCTTACGAAAAACACGATATAAAACCTGATATTATTATTACTGAAAAACAAACTATTAAATAGATTATTTTCAGCTTAATTTCTTAATTTAAAATTTTATCTTACCGATTTTTCAATTAATATTTCTCTTTTATAAGTATCTATTTTAGCATTAACTCCAATCGGTATTGTAATAAAAGGACGTACATGACCTGATTTAAAATCTTTGATAACAGGTATATTCAAACTCGCAAAATTATCATGAAAAACTTCATCTAAAGTCATATCTGTGGGATCTTCCTTTTTAGCACCTCTAAAATCTCCTAAGATTATTCCTTTTAAATTTTTGAATTTACCTGCTAATTTCAATTGTTGTAGCATTCTGTCTACTCTATAACTTGCTTCTCCTGTTTCTTCAAGAAAAAGTATTTTACCATCAGTATTTATTTCATAAGATGTCCCCAATGAAGAAGCTATTAAACTTAAGTTTCCTCCTGTAATTATCCCTTCTCCTCTGCCACTTTTCATTATAGTAAAAGTATCGTCAAATTCTAATAAATTAAATTGATTATTTTCTAAAATTGTTTTATTAAAAGAATTCTCTGTTATAAGGGGAATGTCCTTAAAATTAGAGCTCATAGGCCCATGATAAGTAACTAATCCTGTCTTTTCATTTATAGCTATTAATAATGTAGTTATATCACTAAATCCCATGAATATTTTAGGGTTTTTCTTTATAGTATCGTAGTCTAATTTATCTACAAACCTTATACTTCCATATCCTCCTCTTACAGCAAATATAGCATCAATGTTTTTATTTTTAAACATATCATTTATATCCTGTGCCCTTATATCGTCATTACCCCCAAAACCATACCATTTAGAATAAAAAGAATTCCCATAAATAATATTAAACCCTTTATTTATAAGATATTCTATTTCATATTGAACAGAATCACCTGTATAATTTGCAGGAGCAACAAGACCTATTGTAGATCCTTGTTTAAGTCCTTTAGGAATTATAATTTCTTTTCTTTGCACACCTATTAAATTTAAAACAAAAAATAAATTAAACGCTATTAACAAAATTATCTTTTTCAATATTATATACCTTTTCTTTCTTTATTTTAAAAATTCACTCAACTTTTTTTCTAATTCGTTATAATCAGGTAAATATATAAATTTAATTTTTCATAAAATTTTGAATATATTCTAAAACACTTTCTTCTTTTATCTCTATACTTTCTCCGCTTTTTCTTTCTTTTAATTCCACAACGCCATCAAGTGATCCTTTTCCTATAACTATTTTTAATGGAAATCCTAATAAATCAGAATCTTTAAATTTAAATCCTGCCCTTTCATTTCTATCATCTAAAACAACTTCTATTCCATTTTCATTTAAAATATTGTATATTTTTTCTGCTACATTTACTTGATCTTGATCTTTCATATTTGTTATTATTATATTTGCAATATATGGTGCTATATTTTTAGGCCATACTATCCCAAATTCATCATGATTTTGTTCAATAGCAGCAGACATTATTCTTGAAACACCTATTCCATAACATCCCATTTTTATTATTTTATCTTTTCCATTTTGATCTAAAACAGAAGCATTTAATACTTTAGAGTATTTATCTCCTAATTTAAAAATATGACCTACTTCTATTCCTCTTGCTATTTTCAATACTCCTTTACCATCTGGAGATGTCTCTCCTTCTCTAGCTTCTCTTATATCACCTACTACATCATAGTACAAATCTTCTAAATTTACATTTATATAGTGATGTTCCTCTTTGTTTCCTCCTACCACAAAATTTCTCATATATTTAACAGTTTCATCTAAAATAACAGTAACACCTTCTTTTTTTTCAAAAGAACCTACATAACCTTTAACTAATCCTAACTTTGTTATTTCTTCTTCATCCATCATTTCAAGGTCAAAATAAGCACCTAATATATTTTTTACTTTTGTATTATTAACTTCTAAATCTCCTCTAATTAGTACTATAAAATAACTTATTTTATTTTCAAGTACTTCCTTTAATAAAACTGCTTTTACAGTTTTTTCTTTAGGAATATTTAAAAAATTAGCAACTTCTTCTATTGACTTTGAGTTTGGAGTAAAAACTAACTCTTTTTCTTTTTTTTCTTCATTACTTTCTTCTACATTTATAATACTAGTTGCTTTTTCTATATTTGCTGCATATTCAGAAGAATTACTGTATAAAATAGCATCTTCACCGCTATCAGCAAGAACCATAAATTCATGAGAAGAATCTCCTCCAATAGCACCAGAATCAGCTTCTACTGCTCTAAATAAAAGACCACATCTTTCAAGTATTCTTTCATAAGTTTTTTTCATATTTAAATACTCTTCATCAAGAGATTCTTCTGTTAGATGAAAACTATAAGCATCTTTCATTAAAAATTCTCTACATCTCATAAGACCAAACCTAGGCCTCATTTCATCTCTAAATTTTGTTTGAATTTGATATAGATTAAAAGGTAAATTTTTATATGAATCTATGCTATTTCTTACTATATCAGTAATAACCTCTTCATGTGTTGGACCTAATGCAAATTCTCTTTCATTCCTATCTTTTAATCTCATTAATTCAGGTCCAAAAATAGACCATCTTCCTGATTCTTTCCATAGAGTTGCTGGCTGTAAAACTGGCATATGTACTTCTTGAGCACCTGATCTATCCATCTCTTCTCTTACGATATTTTCTATTTTTCTTAACACTCTATATCCTATAGGAAGATAACTATATATTCCCCTTGTCAATTGTCTAATTATCGAAGCTCTTATCATTAACTGATGACTTATTACTTCTGCTTCTTTTGGAGCTTCTTTATATGTTCTTAAAAATGCTTTTGATAATCTCATATTAATTCCTTTCTCCTTCTTATAATTTATCCTTAAATAATATATATTATACAAAAAAGACTGAAACTAGTCCAGTTTTTTATTTTATTTGACTTATATTTAAATTTATAATCTTATATATTTATTTATATTTTAATTTTTAAATAATAAAATATTTCATGTGAAAATAAACTAAATAAAACTATCAGCAATTTCTTGTAATTTATTATTTCTTATTCCATTTAAATATGCTTTTATTATTTCTTTACATGCTAAATATCTTTTTTCATATTTACTAGATTTTACAATAATATATGGAATGTCATACTCTTTGTACAGTTCTTTTAATAAATTCTGAAATTTTGTTCTCCTGTCTTCTTGACCTATAGACCTTAAACCATCATTTACCCATTTTACATTATTTTCAAGTAATATCGTCAAATCAAATTTATAGTTTTGAACAAATTCTCTTATTATAGGATTATCCTTATTTTCATAAGTAAGACAAAAAGCTAAAGTTGTTATATAATCTGTATCTATTAATGCAAATTTATTTGCATTTCTTGCTGCATATAAAACATTCATTTGATGACCGAAAACTATTTTTTCGTAATCAGAATACTGAAGTGAATCTTCATCTCCTCCAAGCTTTTCAAATACATACTCTCTCCCATATTCCCAAGCTGAAGATGTATTAAAAACATTGGCAAGTTTATCAATCATCATACTTTTTCCGCTACTTTCTCCACCACATATTGTAATAAGTGGGATTATATGCTCTCTTACTTCCCTAGGTAAAAATTCCCAATATTTACTTGGATTTTCCCTTATTTCCCTTGAATTTAAATTATATTCACTATATTCAGGATCTATAGATTTAGTTTTTGAACCAAAATATTTTAAATTACATTCTACATCTCCTTTTCTATTACTTATAAATAAAACATCATTTTCCCAGTCTAAATTAGGCTCTCTTTTTTCCATCTCTTTTTTTATTAGCGATGCCCATTTTTCCCAACCATTAGGATAAGGAAGGCAATTACTTTCATCAAATAAAAAAGCGTTTATATTCCTTTGATTTTTAAATGTCTGCTTTACAAATCTAAGTCTATCTTTATAAGTTATTTCTTTAACAAATTTTGAATTATCAAACATTTCCATATCACTATTCTTAGAATGAGATACAATAACATAAACTTTATCAACTATCCCACTCGCCCTTTGAATCAAATTTACATGACCTGTATGTAAAGGTAAAAATCTACCTATGACTATCCCTATTTTCATATATTTACTCCTTAATAATAATTTTAATAATTTACTTTTTTTAACCCTAACTTTGTTTCTGAAACCAATACCGCTAAAAGAATTAGCGTAGCACCGAGTATTGTTCTTTTAGATAAAACCTCAGACAACATAAAAAATGCAAAAAGAGGTGCAAAAAGCGATTCAGTAGATAATAGTATGGATGCTTTAGTTGAAGTCGTGTATCTTTGACAATACGTTTGTAATAATGTAGGTACTGCTGTTGAAAATACCGTCAAATAAATTACTGAAACCAATGTCATTCCTTCTAATGGTATTATTTGTTTTATTCCATTTGGAGTAAGTAAATTCAATCCAAAAAATATTCCTGCTACTAACATTTGTATGAGTATCAGCTTCATTGGTTCTACTTTTCTACTAAAATATCCTGTTAAAGCTATTTGACCTGCAAAAAAAACTGCACATATTATTGTAAGAATATCTCCTGTATTTAATTGTGTTAAATTTAAATTTTTATCTATACTCATTACTCCTACACCCATTAAACATATAATAGAGGCCCCAAATGCAAACATATCTGGTCTTTTTTTATGAATAATCCAAAATATGTATGGTACTATTACTACATTAATCGCTGTAAAAAAAGCATTTTTCCCCGCTGTCGTTATAGCAGCTCCAAAAGTTTGGAAGGTATATCCCAAAAATTGTAATACTCCTATTATTATTCCTGCTTTTATATCTTCTTTAGTTAGTTTTGTAACCTTTTTTCTAAATATTAAATATAATATTAAAAATCCACCTAAAAATCTTATTGTAAGTAAATAAAATGGCTCTAAACCACCATTTAAACCAATTTTAACAAAAACAAATCCTAATCCCCATAAAATACCCACTAACAGTAGTCCTGAGTCAGCCATATATTTTTTCATTTTTCCCCTTTTCTTTTACAAATATTATCATTTATTTAAATATTTATTTTTTATGAAATTTTTCATAAATATCTCTTTTTAAATATTCATTATTAATTTTTCCATTATTATTTTTCAAATGTTCTAAAACGAAATCTCTTATTACCTTTATTTCTTTTATATTCTTTATAATATCCGTAAGAACCATATCAGAAATCCCACTTTGTTTAGTTCCAAATATCTCTCCTGAATTACGAAGTTTCAGATCTTCTTCTGCTATTTTAAATCCATCTATTATTTTTTCCATTACTTCGAGCCTTCTTCCTGAGATGTCATTTTCTGTACTGGATTCCAAAAAACAGTATGATTGATACTTTCCTCTTCCTACTCTTCCTCGAAGTTGGTGTAAAGATGAAAGTCCAAATCTTTGAGCATCTCTTATTACCATTATAGAGGCATTAGGAACGTTAACTCCAACTTCTATAACAGTAGTAGAAATTAAAATATCTATTTCTCCTTTTTTAAATTTTCTCATAATTTCTTGTTTTTCAATATTTTTTTGTCTTCCATGTATAAGACCTAATCTTCTATTTTTAAATAAAATACTATATTCTTCATACGTCTCTTCTGCAGATTTTACATTTAATGTTTCACTTTCTTCAATTAAAGGAGACACAACATAAATTTGACGTCCTTCATTTATTTTCTTTTCTATAAAATCGTACATTCTTTCTTTATCTACATCACTTTTAATCCATTTTGTCTTTATAGGAATTCTTCCTAAAGGAAGTTCATCTATAATCGAAACGTCCAAATCCCCATAAATAGTCAACGCCAAAGATCTTGGGATGGGTGTCGCACTCATAACTATTAAATTTGCAAGACTCCCCTTTTCTCTAAGAAGTCTTCTTTGATCGACTCCAAACCTATGTTGTTCGTCTATTATGATAAGTCCAAGTTTTTTAAATACAACATCATCTTCTATTAAGGCATGAGTACCAATTACTATATCAACTAGTCCGTTTTCTATTTCTAATAATAGTTTTTCTCTTTTTTTCCCTTTTATACTTCCTGTTAAAAGTTCTACCCTAACATCAAGATTAGCAAATTCATCCACAACTCCTAAATAATGCTGAGTGGCAAGGATTTCTGTAGGAGCCATTATTACTCCTTGATAACTATTTTCTGCCATATATAAAAGCATAATAAGAGAAACTACTGTTTTACCAGAACCTACATCTCCTTGAATAAGCCTATTTACAATTTTACCTGCTTTTAATTCTTTATAAATCTCTCCAATTACTTTTTTTTGTGCTTTTGTCAAACTATAGTCTAAATTACTTATAAATTTAGTTACTAATTTTTTATTATCCTCTAATTCATAAATATTATTATTTTCCCTATCTGTTTCAAATCTACCTTGAAGTATTCCCATTTCAAGAATGAGAATTTCTTCCATTAAAAATCTTTTTAAAGCCTTTTTATTTTTTTCCATATTTTCAGGAAAATGTATATTCATAACCGCTTCTTTTCTAGAAATTAATTTTTCTTTTTTTATCATCTCCAAAGGTATATTTTCTTCTAATAAATATCCATAGTCTATAAGAGCTTCGTAAATAACTTTTCTTATAGCTTCTTGTCTTAATGAAGCTGTAGATGGATAAATTGGTAATATCTGCTCGCTATTTTTACCTATTATACTTCCATCTGTTTTAATTTTCCTATACTCTGGATTTATCATTTGTAGTTTAGCAGTCTTTTTTATCTTTCCATAAACTAAAAGTTCATCTCCGATAATTATATTATTTTTAATAAATTTGTTATTAAACCATACCAATTCTAAAACACTAGTATCATCTTTAAGAATAGCTCGAAACATCGTTCTTCCTGCTTTTATATATTGATTTTTCAAATCTACAACAATCCCTTTTACAACAACAAATTCATCAGCTAATACATTTTTTATATCTTTACTATTTGATCTATCTTCGTAAGCTCTAGGAAAAAAATAAAGTAAATCATATAAAGTTTCCACTCCAAGTTTTTTAAATTTATTTACTGAAGCTTTACCTAATCCTTTTATTTTTAATTCTTTATCATCAATTTTTTTAAACAAAAAATTATAAGTAGCCATTTTACACTTCCATTTTTATTTTTTAAGATTTTATTTCATATAGTTTACCATATTATCAATTTTTTTTTAATATATTATATAAAATAATAAAAGAATTGCAATTAAAATAAAGATTAAAAAGATACTTTAACTTTAATTACAATTCTTATATTTTTATATTATGTTACCTTTTTTCTAAATACTTTTCAATACCATTAAATATTCCTAAAACAATTTTGTTTTGATAATCATCAGAAGCCATTTTTCTGTCTTCTTCTGGGTTAGACATAAATCCCATTTCTAATAGTGTATTTACAGAAGTTGACCAATTCGTTCCTGTTAAGTCATCTCTATATGAAACTCCTCTATTTTTTGCTCCTGTAGTTTTTATAACTTCTTCTAAAACATTCTTTGATAATCTATCACTTTCTTTTTGAACTTTACCCGTATATCTATTTTTTGCTGATGAAGTTAAAACTGATACACCATTTACTGTTCTATTTTCAGAACCATCAGCATGAATTCTTATGTACACTGCGCACCCCATTTTATTTGTTATAAGTGCTCTTTCCTTATTACTAATATTTACATTGTGAGTTTCTCTAATCATAAAAGTTTTATATCCCTTTGATTTAAGAAGATTTCTTAATTTTAATCCTACATCTAAAGTTAATTCGTACTCGTTTTTCTTTGTTACAACCCCTCTAGTGCCTGAAGACACTTTTGCTTTTTTTATAGAAGAACCTGGAGCTTGCTCCTCTAACTCGCTGTTCCCTCTAGCTTGATGACCTGGATCTATACAAATCAATGTACTATTTTCTCTATAATTATTAGCTTTGGATTCATTTGAAAAAGATAACATTATAAATACACCTAAAAAAATTATTTTAATTTTTTTAATCATTTTTGATTTTGATAACATTCTTTCCTCCTAGTTTCTTTATAAAATTATCTACAAATATTTTTATATAACAATTACTACAACAGGGTCCTCTGGAATCGTGTAGTCTCTTACCATTGTTTTACTATCGGAATTTACCCATTTTAGAATAAATGATATCTGGTCATCAAAATGCCTAACACATTTATGAGATTCTTTAAAAGTCCCTATTTTACTTTCTGTTACTTTTCTACCATTCCCTTCATCTTTTAATGAAGTAGGTATACCATGCATATATCCGCCACCACTAAACCTTATTGCTCCCTTTGCTGTTCCCGAAATTTCTATTTTTTCTTTTTCCTCTTCTATTATTTTTTTACCAAAAGCCATAAAAGGTCTAGTTGCAGCAACTAAAAACATTCCTTTAGGAGTTTCATAAGAAAACAATCCATTATCTTTTCCTGTAGTAACAAAAGAATACGTTATTACTTTATATTTATTTTTTTTATCTCTTTCAAAAATGCCTTCTGTCTGACTTTCTGTATCTATAATTATAAATTTATTAACTTTATCTTCTAATTCCCATTTAGTATAATTTTTTGGATTATTTTTTATAAAGTAAGATTTTAAATAAAAAGGGGTTTCTATTTCAATCATATCTCCTTTTTCTCTTATTATTCTAAAAATAGTTTGATCTGGTATGTTTATTGTATATCCTGTTTTATCAGGATTTGAATATCCTATTATACTTTGATTATTTCTATTCCCGTATTTGTCTTTACTACTATAAGTATCATCTTTCATTGGTTTATATTCTTTTATAGTATATAATTTATACTCTTTATTTTTAGAATCCTCTAAAAACTTATCAAATTTACTCATTTCAAATTGCATTTTATCCCAATAAAATCCTCTTTTTGATACAGAAGTATTTTCTGCATGAATAAATCCTCTTTTAATATTTTCTGATCCTAATTCGGCTAAATACCATTTTTCAATTTTTTCTGTATCCTCTGTTATTACTTCTAGTAAAGCTTTAGGTTTTTCTTTATATTTTGTCTTAAATACCGTTTTTGTATTACTATCAGGAGATTCTTTAAATTCACTAGTTTTTTTTGTAAATAAAAAATTATCTAAATCTTTAGGTGAATATTTGTCAAATTGTAAATCAAAATAAATCTTTTCTGTTGTGTTATTATCTAAAATTGTTATATATCTAATTTCTCCTTCTTTTAGATTTTTAGAATAATCACTATAGTACTCTTTTATTTTCTCTATTTGATTTTTACCATAATTTATATTTAATAAATGAACTTTTTTTTCAAATGGTATTTGATAAGACAAAATATATTCATTATTTTGTAGCGTATATATAGAAACAATTATTTTCAAAACACCTTCATTATCTTGAATGTTAACCATTAATTTTTCATCTATTCCATCTTTATTAAAGTCGTATGATAATAATTGTGTCTCATAACCATCAACTTTCATGTTCTCACTGTATTTTAAAAGAACATTTAATTTCCTACTTTCATTCCCCAAAACAAAAGAATGTATACTAAAACACACCATAATAATTACCAACAAATAAAACTTATTTTCTACTTTTTTCATTATCCACTCCACTATCTTTTATTATTTTTCTCTTAGAGAAATTTTACCAAAATTAATAGAAAAATACAACTATTTTAATTTAAATTTTATTTTAAAAAAATATAACCTATTCAAAAAAAATTTTGAAGGGTTATATTTTAAGGTTATTTATATTAATACTCTGTTAAATTTCCTTTTGATATCGTACCTTTTACTTTATATTCATTATCAAAATATGTTAAATCAGCTATATATCCTTCTTTTATATAACCATACCTATCGTCTACTTCTATTACTTTAGCAGGATATGACGTTGCCATTCTAAGAGCTTCTTCTAAATCAATATTTGCATACTCTACTAAGTTTCTAACTCCATCTATCATTACTAATGCTGCTCCTCCCAATGTCCCCATTGGAGATATGCATTTTCCATCTTTATAATAAACTACATTTCCTTCAAACGTAAACTCTGTCATATTTGTTGTTCCAGCTGGGCTTACTGCGTCCGTAACTAAATAAAGTTTTTCTTTTAATATTTTTTTAGCTATTCCTACTGACGCATAATCTACATGGAAACCATCTACTATTATCCCACAATTTAGTTTACCACTATTAAATAAATAACCTATAACTCCAGGATTTCTTGATCCCAATTGACTCATCGCATTATATAAATGAGTTGCTCCGTTATAATATTCTTCTTTTTCTTCACATTCTTCATAAGTCGCATTTGTATGTCCCATATTTATTTTTATTCCTGCTGATTTAAGTGTTTTAAGATGCTTTATTTGAGCTTTTTCAGGAGCTATTGTTATTATTTTTGTAATATCTTTTCCTGCTTCTGCTATTTCTTCTATTATTTCATCAGATAAAATTCTTATATATTCTGGAATATGTATTCCTTTTTTTTCTATATTTATATACGGTCCTTCCATATGAAGTCCTAAAACTCCTATATCCTCTCTGTCATCTATACTTTTTATTAAATTTAAAGATTTTCTTATTTTTTCATCAGGTGAAGTAATTAACGTTGGTAAAAATGAAGTACAACCAAATTTTTTATTTGTTTCATTCATTATTTCTAATGTTTTTCTTGAAATATCATCGTTAAATAACACCCCTCCACAACCATTTAATTGCAAATCTAAAAAGCCAGGAGAAAGTATCTTCTCTTTTAAATCAATTATTATATTATTTTCTATTTCTTTAACTGTTAATTCATTTTCATTACATATTTTTTTTATTATTCTTCCTTCTAGAATCACACAGTTTTCTTTTATAAATTTTTCTCCATTAAAAATTTTACCATTTTTTAATATCATATTATTTACCTCGCTCTATCTTTTCAATCTTAATACTTCCTTTTTATATTCTTCTAAATCTAATTTTTTTACTTCTATTTCTTTAAAATATCTATATGTTTTCACCTTTATATCTGAAGCAGCTGATTCATCTATAACCATAAGAGTCCTTCTATGTAGCTGTAATGCTGATATCGTCCACAAATGATTTATACCACCTTCTATTCCGTGATATACAGCTCTTGCTTTTTTATATCCATCAGCTAATATCATTATTTCATCAGAATCCATTAATGTGCCTACTCCCACTGTAAGTGCAAGCTTTGGTACTTTTTCTAAATCGTTATTAAAAAATCTTGAATTAGCTAATACTGTGTCATAAGTTAATTCTTTATCTCTTGTTCTTGAAGAAAGTGATGACCCAGGTTCATTAAAAGCGATATGGCCGTCTTCTCCAACTCCTCCCATAAATAAATTTATTCCTCCAATATTTTTTATTTTATCTTCGTATCTTTGACATTCCTCTTCCAGATCTTCAGCTAACCCATTCAATATATTTATATTTTCTCTTTTTATATTTATATGTTTGAAAAAGTTTTCATTCATAAAATAATGATAACTTTGACTATGTTCTGGAGATAATCCTACATACTCATCCATATTAAATGATATTACATGTTCAAAAGAAATTACTCCTTCATTATATAAATTTATTAATTCTTTATATGTTCCAAGAGGAGTTGATCCTGTTGGAAGTCCTAAAACAAAAGGTTTTTCTGCAGTAGGATTAAACTTTAATATTCTTTTTGCAATTTTATAAGCACTCCATTTACCTATTTCTTCCCTATTTTTCAATATTATTACTCTCATTTTTTCCTCCTGACATATATTTATCTCTATTATACATTTAATATATTTTAACTATTTTGTCAATATTTTTTTGGAAATTTTTTCCATTTTTATATATAAAAAAGAAATTTTTTGTCTCATTTTCAAAAATAAAAAATAAATTGGATATTAAGTAATAAACCAATTTATTTTTCATATTAAACTTAAAATTAATATATGTCTAGTACCTATCATTACTCATGCACATTTTTATTTTCTCTATTACTACCTTTTTCATTTCTTCCCTTGCTTTAGACATATATTTCCTTGGATCATTTTCTTCTAAATTATCCATTAAATATTTTCTTACTTCCCTCGAAAAAGGTATTTTTAACTCAGTAGCTATATTTACTTTTGATATACCTAAACTTATACATCTTCTAACATCTTCTACACTCACTCCTGATGCTCCATGCAATACCAACGGTATCTTTACTTTCTTTCGTATCTCCGATAACCTTTCAAAATCTAATTTTGGTTTCGACTTATATAAACCATGTGCCGTCCCTATTGCAACTGCCAATGAATCTATAGATGTCCTCTCCACATACTCAACTGCTGAATCTGGATTAGTAAAAAATGTATCTTTCTCATCTACTACTATATTGTCTTCTTGACCCCCTAATCTTCCTAATTCAGCCTCCACTACTACATCCCATCTATGTCCATATTCCACAACTCTTTTTACTATCGATATATTTTCTTCAAATGGATAATGCGAAGCATCTATCATTACTGATTTTGTGCCTAAATCTATTGATTCTTTTATACTTTCAAATGTTTCATGATGATCTAAATGCAAAGATACTGGTATATTCTTATACCTTTTTGAACTAGTTTCAACTATCGCATGTAAATAATCTCTTCCTCCACTTGAAAATGTACCTGGAGTTCCTGCTAAAATAACGGGGGATTTCATTTCTGATGCTGCTTCTACTATTACTTGTATTGTTTCCAAATTGTGAAAATTAAATGCTGGTACTGCATAACCTTCTCTTTGGGCTTTTAGTAACATTTCCCTCGTGCTAACTATCATATGGCTTTCTCCTTATCTTTAGAAGTTTATTTTAATTATTTTTCACAATATCTTTTATTATATTATCAAATTTTTCATATGGACAATAACCATCTTTATCTATAGGACAATTTTTTAACTCTAATATTTTATGCATAGGTTTATTTTTTAAATTGATAATTTCTCCACTTCTAATTTGATTTGTTGTTTGATAAATATATTCTATTTTTACTTTTTTTTCATTTGTTCTATTATTTTTCCAAATTTCAAAAAATATTTTACTTCCAATTGGAGTTGTCTCATGTTGATTTTCCAATATATATGGTTTAACTTCTAATGCTGATAAAACAGAAGCAGCATTGGAATCATGACCAACTAAAACAACTACCTTTCTGTTATCATTTTCAAATTCACTATTCATATATTCTATTAAAGGTTTTGCTATATGTGCTGCTGATTTATTACTGGCAAAAAGTAAATCTCCATATTTATTTTTTATATCGTTTATTAATTTCCATTCTTTATTTGTCTTTATATTTCCATTAGCTATTTTATTTATAGGATCGCCTTCATAATACTGTAGTAATAGAGCATCTGCAATTTGCGTCCCTATTCTAATAACTCCTGTTACACTCGGTTCTTTATCTTTTGCTAGAGTTATTTTCCCATTATCTTCTGAAAAATTACATTTTTTCTCTTTTAAACATAACTCAGAATTTTTATAATTTATTACTCTATTTAAAATCTTATACGCTTCATCTAATTCTTTATTTGCTTTTTCTAATTCCATTTGAGATGCAAATTCCTCTAATACCATTTTATCCGCTGTTCTTATTTGAGGATTGAAAACTGGATCAAATTTACCTATCTCCATTTTATGAATAGATTTTATATTTGTTCCTGGGAACATTCCTGCAGCAAGAGCTTGCCCTGTTGCTATTGTTCTTTGTAGACTATTCGTATAAACTAAAGCTTCTTCCTCTTTTAATTTAGACGTTTTTATACCATTTTGATCTAGCCATTCTGACATATATTGACCAAAATTAACTTCTAACCGTACTCCTTTTTTTGTTAAATAACTTGCTTCCACATCCCAAGCTACCCATTCATAAGGTGTAACTTTTGATAATGTACTTCCTGGAGTTGATAATGGAGCCCTTAGACCGTGTCTACTCAATATTACAACTTTTTCTAAAGTGTACTCTCCATTTTTTTTATTTTCTTCTGCGTTTAATAGAACAGAAAATATTCCCAAAATAATTAATCCTAATATTATTTTTATTTTTTTCATTTCATCACACCCAACTTTTTATATACCATCTTCTGTTTCTTCTAATTGATTTTTTTTATTGTTTACTTTAAAAAATTTTATTTCTTCTCTACCTAAATTTACTAAATATTCCATAATCGAGTCTAAATCTTTATATCCTTCTCTTTCAGATAGAACTTCCAATAATAGTGGTAAATTTGTCCCTGCAAATACTTTGACATTACTATATTTTAAGCTAGCAAGAGAACTCACCTTAAAGGGAGTTCCTCCTGCTATATCAGAAAATATTAAAATCCCATTATTGTTCCCAAACTCTTTTATTTTTTCTTCTATTTTTCTTTCTAATATTTCTGGAGTCGTATCTATTGTGAAATCTAATGCTTCAAATTTTTCTAATTCTCCAAATATTAAATTTGCTGCACTAGATAATCCTGTAGCAAAATTACCATGACCTACTAATATAATTCCTGTCATAAATTCTCCTATCTAATTTTCCCATATGTTATTACAAAAGGTTAGGTATATAAGATCCTATTATTCCTACGGCTAGTGTCAATCCAATCAGTGCTAACGGAGACCATTTTTTCTTAATTAAATATAACATTAAAAATGTATAACATACAGGTAACAATCTTGGCATTATTTTATCCACTACACCCGCTTGTAATTCAACTTTAGCTTGTCCTGCCAAAATAACTGTTTTTAAATTTAAATTTATATATGAAGCAATTAATGCTCCAACGACTGTTAATCCTAATATTGTAGCTGCTCTTGAAACTTTTTGTGTACTTTCTTTTAATGTAGAAATTGCACTTACTCCCGTTTTATACCCATAATATGTTAAAAAATATCTTAATGCAAACTGAACTCCATTAAACATTACTAAAAATATAATTGGTCCAGCTATTTGACCTTCTAAAGCCAATGCAGCACCTATTCCAGCTGATATCGGTAAAAAAGTTAACCAAAATAATGCATCTCCAATTCCTCCTAGAGGTCCCATTGTAGCAACTTTTATTCCTCTTATTGTCGATATATCCTCTTTATTTTCTTCCATAGAAATTACTATACCTTGAATAAAATTAACTAAAAATGGATGCGTATTAAAAAATTCCATATGTTGCTTCATAGATTTACTTAAATCTTCTTTATTTTTATGTATTTTTTCTAATCCTGGTAATAACCCATGTAACCATCCCGCTGCCTGCATTCTCTCAAAATTGAACGAAGCTTGTAAAAAAAGTGATCTCCAAATCATTTTGTTTAATACTTTTTTATCTACTACTTTCTCCACGGTTTTATCTTCATATCTGTCTATATTAGATTCCATCTTCATATTCCTCCTTTAGATTAACATTATTTGATGATTTTTGAGTTGATGACATATAGTAATCATAAAGTGCTATACTTAATCCTAAAAGTGCCACTGCCAAAACATCTAAATTTAAATACGCTGCCAACACAAATCCTACTATTAAAAAAGCTGTGTATTCTTTCTTTAACATTATATTTAAAAGCATAGCAAACCCAACTGCTGGCATCATTCCACTCGCTACTTTAAATCCATTCATTAATGTTTCTGGTACTAAATTAACTATACCTTGGAGTTGTTCTGCTCCTAATAATATTACAAAAAATACTATTAAAAAGTTAAATCCACCTAATATTGCTAACCCAATATAATTTATATTGTCTATTCCTTTAGTATTTGCTTCTTGTGCATACTTATCAGCTTTATGCATAACTGGTGAGAATCCTGTAAATAATAATGTAATTAGCGTTTGAGCCACTATTGCAAATGGAATAGCTATACCAACAGCAACTTGTGGTTCTTGCTTAGATAGTATTGCAAATGAAACTCCTACAATTCCTCCAATTACAATATTAGGTGGTTGCGCTCCTGCTAATGGCACTAATCCCATCCAAACTAACTCCAATGTTCCTCCTGCAATAAGACCTGTTCTAATATCTCCTAAAATTATTCCTATTACAAGTCCTGACACTATAGGTCTATGTAAGCTTTCTGTCCCATTAAACTGCTCTATTCCAGCTATTGCTGCCCATATACCTATTAAAAAAGCTTGTAAAAACATAAAAACACCTCTTTCTATATAACTTTTATAATTAATTTCATAATAAAGACATTAAATTTTTTCTCTGATCTGATGGAACGCCTCTAACATCAAGCTCTATTCCTAATTGACTAAGTTTTTTGAATGTCTCTATATCGTCATCATCTAAAGAAACCGTTGACGATATTTGCTTCTTACCTTTTTCAAAATGCATATTCCCTACATTTATATATTTTATTGGAACTCCTCCTTCTACTAATTTAAGTGCATCTTGTGGTGTTTTAATAACTATAAATATTTTTTGTGAAACACTCGCTTTATGAATAACATTTATCGTTTTTTCTATAGTAAAATATCTTGATTGTACTCCTTCAGGTAATACCATATCCATTAAATTTTGCTGAACTATATCATTAGCTACTTCGTCGTTAGCTACTAATACTAAATTAGCTTGAATACTATTCACCCAAGTCATACCTACTTGTCCGTGAATTAATCTATTGTCTATTCTTGTGGATAAAATATTAGGCATTAAAATCACTCCCATTCAAATTTATATATTTTAAATTTTTTAACAACTCTGTTAACTTCTCCTGTAGGAAATGGATTATCTGTTGTATTCCCTAAATATTGTGATTTAAAGAATGCATACATCTGTCCGTAAACTAAATATATAAATAAACTTGCTAATTGATTGTCTAAAATGTTATTGTCATTTTTTTCAATAAAAATTAATTCATCGGCATTCTTTTCAATTTTTTCATTTTTATTTATACAATATACTACTATTTTGTTTGCTTTTTCATCTAATTTCATTTCTTCTAATAAATCTTCATCATATTTTTTAGCATATTTGCTTTCATTTATTAAATTAAATATAATTGTTTTTTCATTTATTATTGATTTTGGTCCGTGTCTAAATCCCAATGTTGTATTATTCACTGCAACCACTTTACCGGCACTTAACTCCATTATTTTCAAGGCTAGTTCTTGACCTAATCCACTTAATATTCCGCTTCCTAATATTACAATTCTTTTATGATCTTCTTCGGCTAATTTTTTTATTTTTTCATATTTTCTATTCAATTCTTTTGAAGCTAATTCGATAATTTTCTCTATTTCTTCATATTTTTTTTCTATATTAGAACTAAAAGCTAATATCCCAGATAATAACATGCAACTAAAACTACTTGTCATAGCAAAACTTTTGTCATTTGATTTCTCAGGCATCAATAATAAAAAAGCTTTTTTATTTTCTTCTAAAATTTTAGCCAAAGCACCTTCTTTATTACATGTTATAAATAAATGATAAATATCTTTTATATTTTCATTCATAAGATTTACTACTCCTACACTTTCAGGAGAATCTCCTGATCTTGCAAAAGAAACTAGTAAAATTTTTCTATTCTTTTTCAAATAGTTTGAAGGATTATTTAATATTTCAGTAGTTCCTATCGATTTAAATTCTAAATTAGAATTCTTTTTTAAAAATAATTCTAAAATATTTCCTATATATTCTGATGTCCCTGCTCCTGTGAATATTACTTGAAATTCTTCATTTAGTCCTATTTTTTTTAAATATTCTTCTAAATTATTTTTGGTTTTTTTGAAATTTTCTAAAGTTTCTTTCCATAATTTAGGTTGTTGTAATATTTCTTTTGCTGTATTATATGAACTTTTACTTTTTAATAATTCTTCATCTATTCCAAATAGCACATTCGACCAACTCCTTTTCATTTCTATTCTTAATTGGTACGTACCAAATTCTCTAATACTATTATAATACATTTTTTCGTTTTGTCAATATTTCAAAAATATTTATTTATTTATTTCTCAACTAATATACTCTAATTTAATAAAATATGGTATTATATATTATATAAAAATATAACACTAAGGAGTTAAATATGATTAAAAACAATTCTTTTACTTCTGCTCCTCTATACTATCAAATATATGATTATTATAAAAATGAAATAATAAAAGAAAAACTTGCAGAAGGAGATTCATTACCACCTGAAAGAGAACTAACAACCATTTTTAATGTAAGTCGTTCAACTATAAGACAAGCTCTAAAAAAACTAGAAGAAGACAATTTTATCTATCGCCTTCCTGGTAACGGCTCTTTTGTTTCTCATAAAACTTTGAAACAAGAATTATCAAGCTTTTATAGTTTTTATGAAGAAGTTAAAAAAGTTGGAAAAGTTCCTTCTTCTAGAGTTATAAGCTCAAATATTATTCCTCTTAATAAGGAGCTGTCTGAGATTTTTAAAATCCCACCGACTACAGAAATTCTTTATATTAAAAGATTAAGACTTGTTGACAATAAGCCTTTAATTTTTGAACACACTTACCTTCCAATTAGTAGATTTAAAGATTTTGATGTAAATCTTTTGAATTCAACACCTATGTATTCTATTTTCAAAGAAAAATACAATGTCATTTTTGAAAAAGCTACTGAGTCTTTCTCTGCTTTTATTTTAGAAGATAAAGAAATTTTAAAATACTTAGGATATCAAAAAAAATCTTATTGTATGTTAATAAAGCGTATAACTTATGAAAAAGTCGAAGTAGTAGAGTATACTGTTTCGTATGCTAGAGGGGATAAATATGAATATAAAGTAACTTTAAATAATATCGAATAAAAAAAGGAGAATAAATAAAAATCATTATAATTTTTATTTATTCTCTTATTTTATATTAATACTTTATTATTTTTTATTCTGAATTTTTTGTAAAATTGTTTTTATAGCTTGACCAATATCATTTATTTCCAACAGTTCTTCGTCTTTTATCCATTTTGAAACATCAGCATTAGAATATCCTAAAGAATCAAGAGCTAATTTTATATCTTCTTTCATCAATAAAATTCTTGTATTTGATGTGTCAGAAATAACTTGCTTTCCTTTAACCACATTTGTAATTTCATTATACATTTCTATTATATTTAATTTTTTAACTTTATCAACTAGATCCAAGATTATTTTTTGTGCTTTTTTCTCTCCAAGCCCAGGTACTTTTGTAAATAATTTTGCATTACTATCTAAAACTATATCTATTATCTCTTTAACATTATACGTAGAAAGTATTGCTAAAGCTAGTTTAGGTCCCACCCCACTTATACTAATAAGTGCTTTAAATAGTTCTCTTTCATTTTCATTTTTAAATCCGTAATATGAAATATCATCTTCTTTTACTTTAGTGTAAATATATAATTTTTCATCACTTCCTACTTCATCCAAAATCTCAAATGTTTTTAAAGAGATATAAATTTTATATCCTAAACCACTAATATCTAATACAACATAATCTATTTTTTTTACTGTCAATTCTCCTAAAATATATTCAAACATTATTCCTCCATTTTCATAACTTAACAGCTTCTACAAATTCAATTTTTTCTCCTAAAAACATCGTTCCTATCTCTTTAAATTTATCTGAACCATCTGTTACAAAATATTGAACTTCTTTTCCTTTTTCTGCATCATTTTTCATTAATTGTTTTTTTATTAATATTTCTTTTAGATCATGAGCCGTTTCTCTAGCTGGATCAACAACTTTAATGTTTGAATAAAGTTCATTTATAGTATCTTTTAGTAAAGGATAATGAGTACATCCTAAAATTATAGTATCTATTTTATTTTCAAGTTCATCTAAATATAATTTGACTATCTGTTTAACCAATTTTCCTGAAATTATTCCTTCTTCTACTGCTGGCACAAATAATGGACAAGCTTTTGAATAAACTTCTGAATTTATTCTAATTTTTTTTATTTCAATCTCATATTTTTCAGATCCGATTGTAGCAGCTGTTCCAATAATTCCTATTTTATTTGTTTTTGTTGTATAAAGTGCTGTTTTTACCCCCGCATCAATTACTCCTATGATAGGTGTCTTAAATGTTTCATTTAATTCTTCTAAAGCTAGAGATGTCGCTGTATTACATGCAACTACAATAGCATCAACTTTTTTCTCCAATAAAAATTCTACTATTTGTTTAGAATATCTTATAATTAATTCTTTAGATTTATCTCCATAAGGTACTCTCGCAGTATCTCCAAAATAATATATCTGCTCATCAGGAAGAACTTTCCTAACTTCTTTTAAAACTGTAAGCCCTCCTACTCCTGAATCAAAAATACCAATAGCCATATCTTTCCTCTTTTCCTTTTTTATTTTGGCATTTCTCTTAATACTAATGCACCTGTATATTCTTTTTTATTATCTCCAGTTGCTATAAATGTACCTACTACTTTTCCTAAATCTCTCCTATCAATTTTATCTTTTAAAGAAAGACTATATGTAAGACCAGTTTTATTTTCATCTTTAGAAATAACATCATCTACTGAGTATAGACCATATTTTACACCGTTAATAGTTATAGCTCCTATTAAGTCATTTTTATCTATTACCTTTATCTGAATAGATTGTGTTTTTACGGATACTTTTTCTAAAGTTTTACTATTTCCATTAAAATAATTATTTATTTCATCTTCTCCAATAGTATTTCTATTAGCTGCTTTTTGGGACCCTAAAATAACTACTATAACTCTTTTGGAACCCCTTTTAGCAGTAATAATTATATTTGAGCCTGCTGCATTATGATAACCAGTTTTTAATCCATCTACTCCAGATACTTTCCCCAATAATGCATTTGTTGACTTTAATGATATCATTCCATTATCTATTGTATCATTCGCTTGTTTTGAAATATTTAAAAATTCAGGAAATGTTACCGCATACATTGCTAATTTATACAAATCTCTTGCATTTCCTTCATCCATACATGAGCCTGTATATCTAGGTGGAAGACCGTTAGGTGAGCAAAAATTAAGAGAATACAACCCCAATTCTCTAGCCTTAGCATTCATCATTCTAGAAAACTTTCCAATATCTCCGTTTCCTAAATACTCACCTAATACGTAAGCAGCATTATTTGAGGATCTTATTATCGTTGCCTTTAGCAAATCTCTTATTGTATATTTATTACCTGCTACTAATTTTATTCCATAAGGTATTTTTGAAGCTGTAGACGATACAAATACCCTATCATTCATAGAAAACTCTCCACTTTTTATTTTTTCCAACACGAGTATGGAAGTCATTACTTTTGTTATTGATGCTAACGGTCTTACCAAATTACCATTTTCTACTTTTGTTACATTTCCTTTATCATCTCCGACTAAAAGTGCTTTATAGTCATTTATAGCAAAAGAAAATACTGAAAATATTAAAAATATAATTAAAACTAATAATTTTGTAAATCTTTTCATAATTAATTTTTTCTCTCTTTCTCTTATGTTATTAATTTTTCGTAAAAACTATTAAAATAGTACCATATTTTTATTAGTTTTTTATTTGTAAAAAAAAGAATTACTTCAAACTAAAACCAAAGATTCAGAAAAGTTTTTTCTAATTATCAACCTGTATAATTACATCTGACCAATAGAAAAAGTGAAAACTTTTTTCTTCATAAACTCCTTTTAATAGTCGGGGATCTTCACCCCGACTATTTTTTTGTCTATGTGTCGCTATAAATAAGACCTTATTTAATTTTATATAATTAATTAAAATTGAAATATATTTTAAAATAAGACAAAATAATCTAAATAGATACACAATAGATACAACTTTTTTTAAAAAATTACTTTTTTATATTTTTAGACAAAAATAATTATCTTGAGCTCAAATATTTATTTCATTTAATACTTTTCTATCATTTTTATACAATTCATACGATTTAAATAAATAATTCTCATATTCCTCTAAATTTCCAGTGTATCTTTTCAACAACGCCATGTAATAATTGTACATAGCTAACTTTTCTTTTTCGATTGTATTTTTTAAAGCTATTTTAAAGTTTTCTTCTGCTAGATTATAATCTTTAATAATGTAATATGCATAATCTAGGTTATTTGTAGCAATTTCATAATCATTATTTCCTATTAAGTGCATACATATTCTTAAAATTTTGTCATTTTATTTTATATATTCACTAGAATATACGTATTTTTTCATCTTATCATACTTTTTTTGCTTCACATAAATATCAATTAAATCAATATTTAAATCATCTGAGTCAATTTCTTTGTTAGCCTCTAAATAATATTTTTCTGCTAAGTCGTATTTTTTTTTGTTCTATATATATCACCTAAAATTTTGTTTGCCGATAAAATTTTATCCTTATTTGATAATACGAATCGTTCCAGCTTTGTAAAATCTTTTTTATAAACATAATATATGTAAATCAATCTAGAAATTGCATGCTCATTTCCTAATTTCACTAATTTTTCATATTGTTCTATTGCCTTTTCTAATTGATTTGAATCATCGTAGTAACTTGCAACACCAATTCTTATATTAATATCATCAGGATATTCAGCTAATAATTTTGAAATTAATTGCTCTACTTTATCATTTTCATTTAATTTTATATAAGATTCAAGTAATTTCTCCGTTGGATGTGTGTATCCACTCTCAATAGATTTTAGTAAATATTTTTTATATTGTTCGTCTTTACCTGGTATATTTAAAAATGATATTTCAGCTAAATAATAATATGCTTCACCTGATTCTGATGATTTTTTTCCGTTATTTTTTCAAATATTTTTTTAACCTCCAAGTATTTTTTAGAATTATACAATTCTTCTGATTTTTTAAATTCTTTACTTCTGGATACTTCTGATTTTTCTGATAATGTAAATTTTGATATGGTAATAAATAATAAAAATGACAGTACTATTATTTTTTTCATAATGTGTCCTCCTAATTTTTTTAAACAAATAGAATAAAACTAATCTATTATTCTGTATTAAATTTGAACATTTTAAGTTTCCTCTTTATTTATTATAATAAATAAAGATTATACAATAAATAATGTTTCCAAAAAATTTCTAAACTCCATATATTCTCTTATTTCATATATACAAAAAACTCTATATATTGTGCTTTATAAATATTATATTACTATATATAGTTTTAAAATCTTGAAATTAAATACTTTCTATGATAATATTGTTTTGTTGTCATTATCATTTAAAAAAATTGAAAAGTCATAATTTTAGTACTAAATCTAAATTAGTTGATGATCCTGTTCTATATTAATCTAATAAAAAACAAAATTATAAAGGAGTTAATTAATGACAAACATTAAAAATAAAAACAATGCTATTGAACAATGACTTGATATTAATAATAATCTTAAAGAATCTCTTAGTGGTATGGCTAGTATTTTAATAATAGAAAAAATATTAATAGACTTCACACGTTTGTTAATTCAGCTATTCATGAATATAATCATACTAGCGAAGAAGAATTCGAGATAATAATTGATTAAATACCAATTATTATTATAAAATCTAAACTACTTTTTATAAGTAAATTTTCTATACTAATGTCTTTTCTGAAAACTCTAAATATATAAATACTCCTATAATAAAAAATATTTTCAATTTATCGGCAAGTTCATTTTTAGAAATCTCTGCTTCTATTATAGCATTTTCAATATTTTTATATATATTCCCATTAAAATTTTCTGCTGATATCATCCAATCACTTCAAAGAGAGTGCAACCTATTTTTTATCACAATTCAAGTTAAAAATAAAATTTTGAAGAAAAAACTATATGTTAAATACATCTAGTCTAAAAATATAATATATTATAAAAAATAAAAAGACCCTTTAAGAGTCTTTCTTAGCATTAATTTATTTCAAATTCACTTCTATTTCTCTCGTTTCAGAAAAAACATTGTTTTTTATTCTTAGCACTAATCCATTTGATTTTATTATATCATCAAAAAAATATTATTTTCAGAAACTGGATGATAATAAGTAAATTATTTTCACTAACTCTTCTAGATACTTCCTTAGTCAAAACTGTAAATTCTACTTTTTCAGTTTTTAATAATTCAGTTATACCTATTTGTTTAGTTCCTGTGTTTTATTTTTTTGTTTCTCCAAATGCTTCTCCTAACTTTGAAAATCCAAATGTCATAACCTCGTCAAAATCTTTATTTTTAGAATTTTCATCATCCATTTCCCAATTATTTCCATTTTTCTTAAAGTGAACATCTATATTTTTTTCTAAATATTTTAAATCTTTAGAATTTAATTTTTCATTAAAAAAATCCATTGCTAATTTTTCACCCATTTTTTCCATTTCTTCTGAATTTCTACCTACATTAGTAAATGCTAATTCCTTTACTTTGTCTACAAATTCTGGGAAATAATAAGTCAAATCGGGGGCTTTAATATCTAAATTTATTATAGCAACATCTCCATCAACTTTGGTATTTTTGATTTTATAAGCCATTTTTTTATATCCCTCTATCACTATTTTCGTCCACTCATCATCGACACTAAATTCTGATTTTGGATTCAATTTTCCCATTTCCTCCACATTCCCGTCTTGTAATGACTTTAATATAACTTCAAAATATTTTTGAACTCTTGGTGTTCCACAACCAACTATTAGCATTGATAATAATAATACTATTATAATTTTCTTCATTTTCATTCACTCCTTGTTATTTTGTGAATATATTATATCATAAAAAATACAAATTTAATATTTTTTTAAGAGTTATTTTCAATTATAATAATTTTATTTTTGACTATAATTTAATAATTCAATTTTTTTATTTTTCAATAATATTTCTATTTCATTATTTATTTTTTTCAGTATTATTAAAAATAATTATATTTTTTGAATTTCTTTCTTCCAAATCTTCAAAAGCAAAAACTGTTGAAAGAAATTTATCTTTATTATTTGAATTTATAATTTTTATCAGATTTTCTTTTTTTATTTTAGCTCTATTGAGAATATAATCAATATTATATTCCATATTGTTTTTACCAACTAATTTTATATCAGGACTGGGGGAAAATTCATTTTTTTCAAAAAATATTTTACATTTGAAACATATGCTAAAAACATATCATCTATTTATAAAATCCCTTGTATAAAAATATTTTAAGAAACTATTAATCAAATTATAAACTACTCTCATTCTATAAAGGTAATTTCTGATGAAAAAAACAAATTCAGGAAAAAATATAATAATTTCTATACATCCAAAAAGACAACATTTTATTTTAAAACGAATAAAAGAAAATAAATTTTTAATCCTAGGTAGAAAAAGACCTGAAAGAAAAATGCAATATAAATACTATTTAGACGTTATTTTTAACCCTCTAATATATGAAACATACTCCTCATGACTATAGGCATACTTTTGCAAGTCTTATAGATAATGCAAATGTAAATGAAACAGTGATTACAAATATGATGGGACATAGTGATTTTTTAACTACTAAAAAACATTATATTCATAAAGATTTAAAAGAATTAAAAAAGAGAATTGAAAAAATTAACTAACAATATTCATATTAAAATAAGATATAATATTTGTGATAGATACACAAAAGAGACAATACATTTTATGAAAGTAATATTTAAAAGACTTTTTAATCAAAATGTAATTTTTTCTTCATAAACTCCTTTTAACAGACGGGATTCTTCACCCGTCTGTTTTTTTATTTATTATTAAATCTCCTAAACTAAAAATCCATTTTTATATACATTGTTAAGTTAGTAAAATTATTTAAATTTTTGATTTTATTCTTAATCATAAGCTCTTCCCAATTTTATAACAACTATTTCCCTTTATATATTTCAATACTTACAAAGTGAAAATATATTCTGTCTTATTTGTGCCTATTAATATTTTGTATAGTAAATTTTTTTATATCGATTATAAAAAAATATATTGACTTCTTTAAACATAAAAGTTAATATATAAAAAATAGTAAATAAAAATTAAATTTGGAATTATGAAATAATAACTACTACATATTTAGTCGTAGATGAAAAATTATTTTTCTAAAGAAATTAAAAAAAGGAAATTTTAAAAAAATGGATATAAATATTAGAAATGAAGAACCAAAAGATTACAGGAGAGTTGAAGAAGTTGCAAGAGAATCATTTTGGAATTTGTACTTTTATGGATGTCACGAACATTATGTAATTAATAAAATGAGAAGTCATGTTGATTTTATTAAAGAGCTTACTTTTGTCATAGAAGTTAATGGAAAGGTAGAGGGTGCTATTTTTTATACACATTCTAAAATTAAATCAAAAAATGGTATAGAACATAAAACTATTAGTTTCGGCCCTGTTTTTATTTCACCATTGCATCATAGAAAAGGTCTTGGAAGAAAACTTATTAAACATTCAATAAAATTAGCTAAGAAAATGGGTTATCTTGCTATTATGACACTTGGATATCCATATCATTATGAGCCTTATGGATTTTTAGGTGGAAAGAAATACAACATTTCAATGGAAGATGGCAAATTTTATAAAGGCCTATTAATATTGCCTCTTTATGAAGGAGCATTAGATAATATTTCTGGTTACGCTGTATTTTCAGATGTTCTGGAATCGAGTGATGAAGAAGTTGATGATTTTGATAAATTATTTTATTATAAAGAAAAGAAGTATAAAGAAAGCCAAGATGATTATAAGAAAGCTTGTATTATGCTTGATGAATGAAAATAAATATAATATATATACTTATTTAATAAAAAGATATTTTTTAAAATAATATTAATAAATTTCAACAAATATGTAATATAAAGTAGTTATATCTCTAATCAAATTATGAATTAATAATTGATAATAGAATAAATTATATATTGCAATAAAATCATATCCCAATATTATTTGATTATAAAAATGCTGATATTATTCATGAAAATATTAAAATAAATAATTTAAAATGTTTAAAAACCAATAATGAGAGATAAATGATGAAGTATAATATATTCCCAGCAACAAGTGATTTTGGAATAAAAGTTGCAGACCACTTATTAAAAACAATAGATCCTAAAAATTTAATTATGACAACAAGAAGCAGGAAATGGTAAAGCGACATACTTATCTAAAAGTGAATTAGCGGAAGCAGTTTCTAAAGTCATGATAACAAAAGAATTACAGAATAAGACATATACTCTAACTGATAATAAAACATACGATCAATATGAAATAGCAGATATTCTTTCTAAAGTGCGTGGACAAAAACATGAATATAAACCGGTAACATCAGAAGAATATAGTAAAATTTTAGAAAATGAATATGGTTTGAAAGGCTCAATTAATAAAATTATCATATCACTTTACGAATCAATGTCTAAAGGACAGGATGATATAATTACAAATGATTTTGAAATTATTTTACAACGTAAACCAACAACATTAATAGAAACACTAAATAAACTTAATATAAAATAAAAAAGAGGCATAAGCCTCTTTTAGAGTTTTTTAACATATTTTAAAAATATTTTTTATATAAATTACTTATATATTTTTACGTTCCAATCTCCACCATAACCAATTTTATATGTCGAAGCAAAATCTCCAACGTTTATAGCAAATGAAAGTGAATCTAAACTATTATAATACATAAGGTTTTTCCCCTCTGGGACATCTCCAAAACTATTTGCAAATACTATCTTATCCTTAAATACTAATTTTTCTTTATTGTAAATTTCAACCGTGAGTGTATCATCTTTTTTTATCCCCATTTTATCAGCAATTCCTCTATTGATATTTGTCCATATGTTACCGTATTGAACATCTAATATTGGTATATTTCCAACAAGAATATTTTTTTCATACTTCGGTTTTTGATAATTTATTGTTTCTACTTTTGATGGAAGTTTTTTACCAACCTGCTCAAATGTTATATCTCCTGAAGCTAATCTTGCAGCTGTGTATGCATAAACATCTCTTCCATGAAATGTATATGACTTCTCTGAATTTTTCCTTCTATTTACTGCTTCATCAATTTGTCGTATTTCGTCTATACCAAATTTTTCAGATACAAGAGTTAATGTCCCATTATCTGGAGTAACAAAATAATGACCACTTTTAGTTTTCAGTACCACAGAAAGCCTTTCAGTTCCAACTCCAGGATCTACTATTGATACAAATACTGTTCCTGATGGCCAATATTCTGCAGTTTGATATAAACGATAAGACGCTTCCCATATACTATATGCTGGAATTTCATGTGTTAAATCATATATTTTAAGTTCTTTATCAACATTAACTGCAACACCTTTCATAGCAGAAACGGCACCGTCTTTTAGACCAAAGTCTGATTGAAAAACTAATATTTTTGATGCTCCAAGAATATTAATTGAAAAACTCAAAACAAAAATCATAGATAGTAAAACTTTTTTTACTTGTTTTTTCATATATTTACCTCCTAAAATATTATCTTACTAGTGAAATTTTAACTTTTATTTGTTGGAAAGTCAATATATAAATATTTATAAAATTATTACCAAATCAAATATACTATTTCTATCCCTTCGTTTGAAAGTTTATTTATTTTATGTTATTATATTTACTAAATAATAACAGGAGGAATTATAAATGAAAACCATTGGGCTTTTAGGTGGAATGAGTTATGAATCTACGCTAGAATATTATAGAATGATAAATAAAAAAATAAATAATAAACTTGGAAAATTACACTCTGGAAAAATATTACTCTACTCTTTTGATTTTAAAGAAATTGAATCATTACAAAGTAATAATAATTGGAATGAACTAGGTATTATATTAGGTGAAAAATCAAAACAATTATCTGATTTTGGTGCTGACTATATTGCTATTTGCACTAATACAATGCATAAACTTGTTGATCAAATAAGTATATTTACAGATACTCCTATACTTCACATATCAGATGCTGTAGGTCAAAGTATAAATAATTCAAAATTAAAAAATATATTACTTTTAGGCACTAAATTCACTATGAAGCAAGATTTTTATAAAAAAATATTAATTGAAAAATATAATTTGAACATTACTATCCCTAATGAAGAAGAAATGAATAATATACACAGCATAATCTATAATGAATTATGCTTGGGTATTGTTAGTTCAGACTCTAAAAAAAAGTTTATAGATATAATAAACTCATATAACATCGAAGGAGTTATCCTTGGATGCACTGAAATTCAAATGTTGATTTCACAAAAAGATTTTTCTAATTCTTTAAATAATATAAAAATATTTGATTCTACTGAAATTCATTGTGATTACATCGTAAGTAAAATGCTAGAATATTAAAATTAATTATCAAAAATTATACAAAAAATAGACTATAAAAGCTGTATTTGAGATTTTTTATATTTTTTAATCTCAAATACTTCTAGTTCATATTAATTAAGTTTATCTGTATTACTTATTTACACCTCATTGAATAATTATAGTCGATACAAATTTCTACAAAAGATTTTATAATCTTTAAATTTTGTTATTTATATTATTGTTTTACCGTATTTAACCATGTCTCTAATTCTTTATCAATTCCTGCTTTAACTTCTCTTCCACTAAATGCAATTCCTTGTTTTATATCTTTTGCTTTCATATTTTTAGAAAAATCTGTTAGAACATCACCATAAACTCCGTCATAAGTCGTAAATATAGATACTGTTTTATTAGAAAAATTTTGACTATCTATGTACGTAATCATAGGTGGAGATATTTGAGAAAACCAAGCTGGAGTCCCAAATATAATAACATCATAATCATCAATATTTTTAGTTACATTTTTTATAGCAATCTTCTCTCTATTTGATTGTTGTTTTGTAACCAAAGATTTAAGAGCATTTAGATTTGAAGTATCGTAAGGATTTTCAGGCTCTATTTTCATAATATCAGCACCTAATTTCTCTTGAATTAATTTTGCAACTTTTTCAGTTGTACCTGTTTCAGAATGGTAAACAACTAAAATCTTTTTATTTTCATTACTTGCTTTAATATTTTCTTTAACTGCTTCTGATGTTGTTGCCTCTTTGGCACATCCGATAACAAATATCCCTAATAAACTTAGGATTATTAATATTCGCTTCATTTTATTACCTCCAATTTTTATGTGTTATTTGTATGTCGTAATATTTATTCTAATATAGATTACCTTGTTTTTTTCAATTTGTCAAGTTTTTATATACAAATTTTTATGTTGTTTCAAATTATTTATTTTTGGATTACTTAGTTTAATACAAAATCTAACTCTTAAACATATCTATTAAAGTAAGTTATTTTATTATAATTAAAGCCATGTTGCAAAACTTTCTTTTCTATCTAATTTATTAAGTTTTTCCATATCTTCATTATCTAATTTAAAATCAAATATTTCTATATTTTCTTTAATATGATTGACATTTCTTGACCCTGGTATCGCAACATTCCCTGATTGTAAATGCCATCTCAATATTATTTGAGCTGGACTCTTATTATATTTTTTTGATATTTTTAAAATTACCTCATCATTAAATAGAATAACTGTTCCACCACGCCCATCTGCATCTTTCCTCCCACCTAAAGGAAACCAAGACTCCAATATAGTTCCATACTCACTCAAAAAAATCTTAAATTCTTTCTGCTGATTATAAGGATGTGTCTCATTCTGCACAACTGCTGGTGTAATACTTGCTATTTTCATAATTTCTTCAAATTCTTTCTCGTAATAATTTGATAATCCTATAGATCTAATCTTTCCTTTTCTAACAGCTCTTTCCATCGCTTTATACGCCTCTTTATCATATCTACCAGGATGATGAAGTAACAAAAGATCGATATAATTAACATCAAGTTTTTTAAGCCTTTCTTCGATTTTTTCTTCTGCATTTTCAAAGTCGCTTATCCAAAGTTTTGTAGTAATAAAAATTTCTTCTCTAGGTACACCAGACTTCTTAACTGCTCTCCCCACCGCTTCTTCATTTCCGTAGATACGGGCAGTATCAATTAGTCTATATCCTTCTCTAAGTGCCGAATATACTGATTTTTCTGTTTCACTTGGTGTCAACGAATAAACCCCTATTCCTATTATAGGCATGTAAATACCATTATTCAATTTTACATTTTTTTTGATTAAATCAAAATTATTTGTTTCCATTAATTTTTTTGTATTTGCTGTTACCTCTTTAGCACATGATATACTCAAAATCCCTAATAATCCTATGATTATTAACAATCGTTTCATATTATTACCTCCAATTTTTATATTCATACAGACTAACCTTAATAATAGAATACCTCGTTATTTTTTGTTTGTCAAGTTTTTATATACAACTTTATATTAATTCAAGTTTCTTCTTTATTTATATTTTAATAATAACGGTATATAATTTATAATATAACATAATTAAAAAAAATTCACTTTACTAATGTCAAATTTTAGTGTAAAATAGATAATATTTATACCTTCATAAAAATACTATGAAATTTATATCTATTTGAAGGTTTGGTTTTTTAAAGTTTACTAGATACTTAACTATCGACTATTCTATAAATTTTGTTATTATTTAAGTTTATTAATAAATTAAAAATATAAGGAGATAAGAAATGGAGAATAAAAATTTAGAAAATGTAAAAGATAACTCATATTTTGATGGAGGATTATTAAGTCTAATATTATTAGTTATTGTAGGAGGATTTATATCAACCCTTACTTTAGGAATCTGTTATCCTTGGGCAATTTGTTTAATTTACAAATGGGAAGTTGAACATACAGTAATTGAAGGAAAAAGATTAAAATTTACTGGTACCGGTATTGGATTATTTGGAAACTGGATTAAACTATTTTTATTAATAATAGTAACTTTCGGACTCTATTCTTTTTGGGCAGCTATTTTTATTAAAAAATGGAAAGCAAAAAATACCATATTTGCTTAAGAACCATAAGGATTAGTTAATAAAAGAGCTAGATTATTAGTCTAGCTCTTTTATTAAAACAAATATTTTATCCACCGATTAAAACTTTAAAATTATATGATTCAAATAATCTTTTTATGCGATTAATTTCATTTTCACTAGGAGTTTTTAGATTTTTTAATAAGTATTTTCTATCTAATAACTCATATTTAACACTTCCATAATTATGATACGGAAGAATATGTATTTCTTCTATATTTTCCTCTTTGGATATATTAATAATTTGTTTTATATTATTTATATCATCAGTATAATTAGGTATATATGGAAATCTAACGATGGTATTACTATTTTGAGAAGATATTTTAAAATTATATAATATATTCTCAATATTTGCATTCAATATTTTTTTTGCCTTTAGTTTATCAATAATTTTCAGATCAAAAAGTACTTCATCAACATATTTTATCAATTTTAAAAACAAGTCAGAATTACCTTCACCACATGTTTCAATAGTTGTATGTATTTGATTTTCTTTAAGTTCCCTTAACAATTTTGTAGCAATTTTAGCCTGCATTAAAACTTCTCCTCCAGATAATGTTACTCCCCCTTTAGATGTATTATAAAATATTTCATCCTTTAAAACTTCTTTTACTATTTCATCTACAGAATAAAGTTTTCCGACATTTTTCTTAATGTTAGTATAAACATTACTTTTCATTTGTTCTTCTCCCAAAAATTGTGATTCTGGGTTTGAGCACCAAGGACATCGAAGTTGGCATCCTTTAAAAAAAATAATAGTTCTAATTCCTTTACCATCATTCGTTGAAAATCGCTGTATATTGAATAGCAATGCTTTTTCTTCAACCATATTATCCACCTTCTCTAATTTCATTAAATAATTATATAAGTACCTTTTTATTTTATAAATTATGTTCCGTTCTTTGTATAATATCATCTTGTAATTTTTTATTTAATTCATTGAAAAACGCACTATATCCAGCAACTCTAACAACTAAATTATTGAATTTTTCAGGCTCAAGTTGAGCTTTTTTGAGTGTTTCGATCCCAATTATATTAAATTGTATGTGCTGAATTTTGAGTTTCATATATGCATAAATAAAATTAACAAAATTATCCATTCCTTGCTCTGATTTAACAGTATTTGGACTTAATTTTACATTTAATAGACTCCCATTAGTCAATAAAAAATTATCTAACTTACTTAAACTTTTTAATACAGCTGTAGGTCCAAATATATCCCTACCAAACATTGGTGACAATCCTCCATCAGCTAACTGCTCTCCGTTATAACGTCCGTCAGGAGTAGCTCCTACTACCTCCCCCAAAGGAATATGAGCAGAAACTGTATATGACCCTGGAATAAATACACCATTACGTGGATTAGTATATTTTTCTACTTCTTTACAGTAAAATCTTAAAATATTAGAACTAATGCTGTCAACTTCATCTATATCATTACCGTATTTATGTACATCTGTAATAAATATATTTCGCATTTCTATATATTCTTCAGAATAAAAATTATCTTTTAACCCTCTAATTAATTCACTATAAGTATATTTTTTTTCATTAAATATATATTTTTTAATAGCCATTAAAGAATCCGATAAATTAGGAAGGCCAATCCCTTGAACACCAGAAAAATTATATCTAGCTCCTCCTTCAGTAATATCAAGACCTCTTTCTAAACAATCTAAAACCATAGATGATAATAAAGGAACAGGCGCATACATCTTATGACCTATATCGACAATATTACTCCCTTCAGCCATTAATTTCACATAGTGTGATATTTTTTTTTCAATATCTAATATTATAGATTCAAATGAAACAGAGCTATTATTTTCATTATTATATAAAACTTTTTCCATTATTTTTAAAATATTTAGCATCGCAATATCATGTAATCCATATGTTTTTCCAGGAATAGAAAGTTCAACACACCCAACAACAGAGTAATCTCTAGCATCTTCTAAAATTACTCCTTTATTCAAAAAAGAAGGAATTATAACTTCATCATTAAAAATTTGTGGAATTCCAGTTCCTAAAGCTATGGTATCACATGTTTTTCTTATAAATTTTTTAGGTTCAAACTCATTGACTCTAACACCTAAATTCGGTTGTGGAAGTCTAATATCTTTATAAGCATCCAAACATAAATAAGACAGTTCATTAACAGCAGACTTACCATCTTTTGTCAAGCCACCTAAAATTGCAGTGTATCCTGATGGAAAACCAGCAAAAAATTTTGCACTGTGCTTACTTCTAATAAGTACAACATCATTTGTTTTAATATAAAAAGCTTCTAAAAACTCTTTTAATTCATCCTCACTTACATCCTTTTCTATATCATTTTGATAGAATTTATATAAATATTGGTCTATTCTACCAAGTGATATTGAACTTGCATTTGATTCGTATTGTAAAATTACACATGTATACCATAGAAGTTGTAGTGCTTCTAAAAATGATTCTGCAGGCTCAGTTGCAATTTTTTTAGATACTACATAAATTCTTTCAAGCTCCATCTTTCTCACTTTATTAGTCTCTTTAAGAGATAGCTCATATGCTAAATCAGAATACCTAAGAATATGATTAATAGAAGAATTTAAAGTAATTAAAGATGCTTTATAAAAATTATTATCTGGATTTTTATGTAGTAATATTTCAACATCGTCTCGCAAACTTTTAAAACCTTTTGTTAATACAGTATCAAAATCAGGAATAATATGTCCTTGTCCTTTATCTGTTTGATTTAAGTTAACTATTTTTTCATCTACGCTATCTCTAATATAACTAGGTATTTTCCCATTTAAAGAATCTTTTAAAGATTTTCCTGACCAATATGGGAAAAGATTTTCTACAAATTCAATTTTATCTTCTTCTAAAAAAATAAATTTATCTTGAGGTCTTTTATCCACTGTATTAATCTCTTTTTCAATCCAATACGAATCCATTTCTGGTGAAAATTATACCAGAACGTGGTTTTACAGTTCTATTTCCTGCTATTATTTCATTTTCTCTAATAGATATAGAAACTTTATCTAAAATATTTTCTGTAGCTAATGCTCTTCTGATTATTTCAGGCACCCCTTCTGTCGTTTTATGACTTTCTGTATAAAGTAACGCTCTTTCTATCGATATTTCTCTTTTTTCTTTGAACAAGTTATTTTTTAATGATTCAATTCTATCGTTCATACAAAACACCTCCATGAATTCTTAATACAATTTTATCACCACATTATTGTTTTGTCAATTTATATATTGTTTTTTATTGTTTATTTATGTTATATTATTATATATTATTGAATAAAAATGAAAATTATAAAATATTAATAAATTTTAATTTAACAAAAAAATACTATGTATCGTTGATACATAGTATTTTTATTTATTATTAATAAAAACTTCATATAAATAAAAAAAGTTTGGCGATTACCGATTTTCCCTAGTAAATAACTAAGTATCTTAGGCGTAAACAGACTTAACTACTGGGTTCGAAATGTAAACCAGGTGTATCCCTGTTGCTATTATCACCAAACAATTAACAAGACATTATCAAAAGACAATGAGAAATAAATAGTAGTAGTAAAAGAGTACATATATAAAAAGCGTACGTAATATTAGTACTAGTCAGCTAAATGTATTACTACACTTACACCTCTAGCCTATC
>JAGOWQ010000043.1 GCA_018060185.1 Leptotrichiaceae bacterium
TTGTGGAAGTGAAGAAGATGATGTTTATAGACTTATAAGTAGTCCTGATAATAGCTCATTTATTTGTGATCAATGTATAGAAGATTGTATGAATTTAATAGATGATTTGGATGAAGATCCAGAAAAATCAGGAAATTTGGATATAACATTGTTAAAACCTGTAGAAATAAAAGAAAAACTTGATGAATATATAATAGGTCAAGAGAGAGCTAAAAAAGTTCTTTCAGTGGCGGTATACAATCATTTTAAAAGAATTACACATAAAATGAAAAATATTGATGATGTTGAATTACAAAAGTCAAACGTTTTATTAGTGGGACCTACTGGAAGTGGAAAAACATTATTGGCACAGACTTTAGCTAAAACATTAAATGTTCCATTAGCTATTGCTGATGCTACGACATTAACAGAAGCAGGATATGTAGGAGATGATGTAGAAAATGTATTATTAAAACTTATTAAAGCAGCTGATTATGATATAGAAGCAGCTGAACGTGGAATAATATACATAGATGAAATCGACAAAATAGCTAGAAAATCTGAAAATATGTCGATAACAAGAGATGTCTCTGGGGAAGGAGTTCAACAAGCATTACTTAAAATAATAGAAGGAACAGTTGCAAGTGTACCTCCTCAAGGAGGGAGAAAACATCCTAATCAAGAGATGATAGAGATAAATACGAAGGACATATTGTTTATTGTAGGTGGAGCATTTGAAGGCTTAGAAAATAAAGTTAAAAATAGGATTAATGAAAAAAAAGTAGGATTTGGAGTAGAGACTAACATCGAAAAATTAGATGAAATGACTTTATTTGAAAATGTTTTGCCAGAAGATCTTATAAAATTTGGATTAATTCCAGAGTTAATCGGAAGACTTCCAATAATAACTGCACTTCATGGTTTAGACGAAGAAGCTATGATAAAAATATTAACTGAACCAAAAAATTCATTAGTAAAACAATATAAAAAGTATTTTGAAATGGAAGAAATTGAGTTAGAATTTGAAGAAAATGCAATATTTGAGATAGCAAAACTTGCATTAAAAAGGAAAATCGGTGCAAGAGGTCTCAGATCAATTATAGAAAATGTTATGACTGATTTAATGTATGAAGTTCCTTCTATGGAAAAAATATCTAAAGTAATAATAACCAAAGAATCTATTCACGATAAAGATAAAGTGATTATAGAGTAGAAATAAAAGAAAGACTATCTTTTTTTTAATTTGTATGTTAAAATATATTGAAACATATATAAATTTATATAAATTGAAAATGAAAGGGGATATATGTTAAAAAAACCGTTTATAGCAACTAGAGAGTTAGTAGTATTTCCAGGTGTTGTAACCCCTATATTTATAGGAAGACAATCAAGTTTATTGAGTTTAGAAGAGTCACTTTCAAGATTTGATAACAAGCTAATACTTTCAACACAAAAAGACCCAAATATAGAAGAACCAAAATTACCCGAGGATATTTGTGAAACAGGAGTTTTAGTTCATGTAATACAAACTGTAAAAATGCCTAATGGTACTGTTAAGGTACTAGTAGAAGCTAAACATAGAGTTGTAATAGGTGAATTTGAAGAACTTGGGGGAATTCAATATTGTGATTACGAAGAAGTTTTTCCAAAACCAATTGACGAAAGTAAAGCTGAAGCATTGAAAAGAAGGGTGATTGACGAATTTTCTAATTACTCAAAAACGACACAAAAAATACTACCAGATGTTATTTATAACATAAAAGAAGTAAAAAATATAGATAAAGTATTTGATTTGATATGTACAAACTTAATGGTCTCTACAAAAATAAAACAAGAATTGCTTGAAGTTTTAGATCTAGAAGAAAGAGCATATAAAATTTTAAGTATTATAGAAAAAGAAATTGAAATATTTACAATTGAAAAAGAAATAGAGTCAAAAGTAAGAGAGCAGATGTCAGAAGTACAAAAAAATTATTATTTAAGAGAAAAAATAAAAGCTATGCGGGAAGAAATGGGAGAGGATTCTGACTCTGACGATGAAATTGAAGAATTAGATCAAAGAGTTAAGGATTCAGATGTTCCTAAAGAATTGAAAACGAAGCTTTTTAAGGAATTATCAAGATTAAAGAAAATGCCTGATTTTTCTGCTGAATCTTCAGTTATAAGAACATATGTAGAGACTGTTCTTGAATTACCTTGGAAAAAATTCACAAAAGATGAGATTGATATTGAAAAAGCTGAACAAATTTTAAATGAAGATCACTACGGTCTTGTTGAAGTCAAGGAACGAATATTAGAGTTTTTAGCAGTTAAGAAATTAAACAATACTTTAAAAGGTTCTATCATATGTTTAGTTGGACCTCCAGGAGTAGGAAAAACTTCCCTTGCACATTCTATAGCTCGTTCTATGAATAGAAAATTCACTAGAATTTCATTAGGAGGGTTAAGAGATGAAGCTGAAATTAGAGGTCATAGAAGAACATATATAGGATCAATGCCTGGAAGATTAATAAATGCTTTAAAACAAGTAGAAGTAAATAATCCAACAATGTTATTTGATGAAATAGATAAAATGGCGTCTGATTATCGAGGAGATCCTGCTTCTGCAATGCTGGAAGTTCTAGATCCTGCACAAAATCATACTTTTGAAGATCACTATATTGATCATCCTTTTGATTTATCTAATGTGTTTTTTATATGTACGGCTAATGATTTAGGAGGAATACCAGGTCCTCTAAGAGATAGAATGGAAATAATAAATATTGAATCCTATACTGAATTTGAGAAAATGAATATTGCAAAAAAATATTTAATTCCTCAAACAAAGGAAGAAAATGGATTAAAGGACTATAGTATTTCAATTTCAGATTCAGAAATTCTAAAAATAATAAATGAATATACAAGAGAAGCTGGAGTTAGAAGTTTAAGAAGAGAAATAGGAAAAATATTTAGAAAAATGGCTAAAGAAGCTTTAGTTTCTAAATCAAAAAAACTTTCAGTTACAGATGCAAAAATAAAAAAATATTTAGGAAATCCTAAGTTTAGAGAAGATAAAGTAAAAGGTAAAACAGGTAAAATTGGTGTTGTAAATGGACTTGCATGGACTTCTGTAGGAGGGACAATGTTAGAGGTTCAAGCAGTAAAAATGGAAGGAAAAGGTATACTACAGCTTACAGGTAAATTAGGAGATGTAATGCAAGAATCTGCTAAAGTTGCCTATTCTTATGTAAGGCATGTAAGAGAGAAGTTTAATATTAAAGAAAAATTTAATGAAAATACTGATATACATTTACATTTTCCAGAAGGAGCAGTTCCTAAAGATGGCCCATCTGCTGGGATAACAATAACAACTGCTATAATTTCTGTTTTAGCAAATAAAAAAGTTAGACAAGATATAGCTATGACTGGGGAAATAACTATTACAGGTGAAGTTTTAGCCATAGGAGGCGTTAAAGAAAAAGTTATTGCAGCACATAGAGTTGGAATAAAAAATGTCATACTTCCTAATGATAATAAAATTGATACTGATGAATTACCTAAAGAAATAGTGGAAAATATGAAATTTTATTTTGCAAAAACTTATGACGATGTTAAAAAAATTGTTTTTGTTGAAGAAGATAAAAAACCAAAGAAAACTAAAGTAGCATCTAAAAAATAAAAAAAATCAACTTTTCAAGTTGATTTTTTTTTTGTTAATAAAGAAATATTATTATAAACTACGATAAACTAATACTACTTTATATTTTTAATATACTCTTTAACATAGTTGTTAATATCAGATTTATCAATTACTTTAGAAAATTTAATTTCTTCTTTTCTAATTTCTTCTAATTTTTTAGGTAGTTCAATTCCTGTAACTTCAGAAACATCATCTAAAATGGAATATGGTTCTTTATTTTCATCTATTTCTAAAGCTTTTGCTATAGGAATAGGAAATTTAAATGGATGCGCTGTAGACATAATCACAGTATGGATATTTTTGTCCAACTTATCATCTAATTTGTCATAAACAGAGTATGCAACAGCTGTATGAGGATCCATTAGATATTTATATTCTTTATAAACATTTTTAATAGCATTTACAGTTTCTTCATCATTTGAAAATTCTCCATAAAATTCTTCTTGAATTTGAGTTAATTCACTGTCAGATACTTTTAAAGTCCCTTTAGAATATAAATCATTCATCAATTCAATAACTCTTTCAGAATTCTCACCTGTACTATAGTATAAGTATCTTTCAAAATTTGAAGATATTAATATATCCATAGAAGGAGAGCATGTTGCAAAAAAGCTTCTATTTTTATTATAAATACCAGTTTTAAAGAAATCAGATAATACGTTATTTTTATTTGAAGCAGAAATAAATTTTTTAATGGGTATTCCTAATTTTTTAGCAATATAACCTGCTAAAATATTTCCAAAATTACCAGTTGGAACTACAACATTGAATTCTTCTCCTTCTCTAATTGTTCCTGAATTCACTAAATTCAAATAAGTAGAAATATAATAAATAACTTGTGGAAATAATCTACCAATATTTATAGAATTTGCACTTGAAAACATAATATTATTTTCATTGGAATAATTTTTAAATTCTTCGCTAGAAAAGATGTATTTTACAGAATTTTGTGCATCATCAAAATTTCCGTTTATAGCAACTATATCAACGTTATCTCCTAATTGCTTTCTCATCTGCTCTTCTTGCATAGGGCTAACTCCGTGTTTAGGATAAAATACAATTATATTTATTCCTTTTAAATTTTTAAATCCTTCTAATGCAGCTTTACCAGTATCACCAGAAGTAGCAGTAAGAATTAATATTTTTCTATTTTCTTTTTGTTTTTCTTTACTTAGTAAAAGCAAATAAGGAAAAAGAGAAAGTGCTAAATCTTTAAATGCTAATGTCCTTCCATGAAACAACTCACCAAAACTGACCTTATCGTTTAATTTATACACAGGTACTATTTCTTCATTAGTGAAGTTAGAATTATTGTATGCATTATTTACAGCGAATTTAATTTCTTCATCAGAAAATTCTGTAAAAAACAATTTTATAATTTTTTCGGATAATTCTTGATAAGATAAATCTTTTAATTCTTTATAGTTCAGTTTTATATTTGGAATATGTTCAGGTATATATAGTCCCCCATCATTAGCAAGTCCGTGTAATGTAACAAAAGTAGAGCTTTTTATTTCACTACCTCTAGTACTTTTATAGTTCATAAAGACACCTCTTTCAATAATATTTAATATATATAATATATCATAAAAGATGTATTCTTACAATATAAAATGTTACATTTGAAAATAATAATCAAAGTTTTAATTTGAAATTAAAAAAATAAAATTTATATTTGAAAATAAGCTAATTTATTGACTTTTTTTAAAAAATAAACTATAATTCAATAGGTAACTTTAATATAAAATAAAAGAAAGCTGTGATAAATTCATGAAAAAAGTACAATTTATAATTATTTCAGTGGTGCTATCATTTGGTTTGATAATTTCTTCAGCATTACTGTCAAATGCAATAGATAAAAGTAACAATTCAGAAAAACAAATTTCTATAAAAGGGGTATCTGAAAAGAGAATAAAAGCTGATAGAGGAGTAGTAAGTATTTTATATTTCACTAAGAGTAATAATTTGGATGAAGGAAGAGACATTATTCAAGATAGAAGAGACTCAGTTTTGGAACTAATAAATTTATTACGATTGTCAAATTCGGATTATAAAATTGAAAATGTGAAAATAAAACCCCAATTTATAGGAACAACAAATAGAATTTTAAACTATGACTTGTCTCAGACTATTAATATTTCACTGAAGGATATTGATAAGTTAGATGAAATTTATGAAAAATTATTAGAACTAGAATTGAAATTCAATAACCTTAATATAATAGAACCGGAATATTTTATTACAAATATTGAAAAATATAAAAATGAATTACTGATAGATGCTACTAAAAATGCTCATTCTAAAGCAATTGAAATACTAAAAGTAAATAACAATAGAACTGGGGATTTGAAAAAATTAATTCAAGGTCAATTTGAGATTTTAGATGACAAAGAAAGTACTGAAGATATTAATAAGAATGAAATAAATCAACAATACAAAAAATTGAGAGTAGTCGTGACTTCAATTTATGCTATTGAAAAAATAAAATAAATAAGATATAAAAAAATAGGAGGAATAATAGAAATGAAACCGGCAATGGAATTAAGACAAGGAAGTACATACAGAAAGGATAATATACCTTATATTATATTAAAAGCTGATAGACATCAATCTACATCTGGGAAAAAAGCAAGAGCTGCAGAAATGAAATTTAAAATAAAAGATTTAATATCCGGTAAAATACAAGAAATTACAGTATTGTCAACTGAAATAATGGATGATATTATTTTAGATAGAAATCAAATGCAATTTTTATATGAAACAGATGGCGAATATAATTTTATGGATCAAGAGTCTTTTGAGCAACTAAATTTATCTGCGGAAGATTTAGGTGATTCTATAAATTATTTAGAAGAAGAGATGATTATACAAGTATTAATGTACGAGGGAACTCCAGTAGGTGTTGAATTACCTAATACTGTTGTAAGAGAAGTTACTTATACAGAACCTGGTTTGAAAGGAGATACAATAGGAAGAGCAACTAAACCTGCTACAGTTTCTACAGGATATACACTACAAGTACCTCTATTTGTTGTAATAGGTGATAAAATAAAAATAGATACTAGAACAGGTGAATATATTGAAAGAGCAAATGGATAATAAAAATGAAATTATAAAGCTATTGAAAATTAGAATTCAATGGCTTTTCTTATGATAATATAATTTACATTAATAACAAAATTTTAATATAAATCTTTAATCAAGGGGTTGATTGAGACGGAAAATAAATTTATAAAAGAATTCATTCTAATATGCTTATTTTTTCATATTTTATTGTGTTCTGATAGTAAAGCTTCAGTATTACAAAAAGAAAAAGAGACGATATTAATAGCCTCTTTTAATACATTGAGACTAGGTGAAAAGGAAAAAGATTATAGGACATTAGCTAAAATTCTATCAAAATATGATTTAATAGGTTTACAAGAAGTCATGAACGAAAAAGGTGTTAAAAAACTTGTAGGGAACATTGAAAAATTATCAAATGAAAAATGGAATTATACAATATCTGAAATTTCAACAGGAAGTCAAAATTATAAAGAATATTATGCTTATATATACAAAAAAAAATTATTTTCTGAAGTAATTACTTTAGGTTTTTATCAAGAAAAAAATAAAAATGAGTTTATGAGAGAACCTTATGGAGTTTATTTTAAATCTGGAAATTTTGATTTTGTATTAGTGATAGCACATTCAATATTTGGTGACAACGAAAAACAAAGATTAATAGAAGGAAGCAATTACGCTAATGTGTACAAATATTTCAAAGAAAAAAGCGGAGAAGAAGATATAATATTAGCGGGTGACTTTAATTTACCTGCAGATAGTTTGGCATTTAGAAATTTGAAATTGATGTATAATGTTGAATATTTGATAGATCCTCTTAAAAACCCTACAACTATTTCCGATAATAAATTAGCAAATTCATATGATAATTTTTTTATTAATAAAAAATTAACTAGAGAGTATACAGGAAATCATGGAGTGCATAATTTTATAAAAAATAACAATAAAGAAATAAAAGAATATATATCTGATCATTTATTGATATTTTCTGAATATTCTATAAAATATGATTTGGATGATTAGAATATATAAATTTTAAGGAGTAAAATGAATAAAAAAGAAGTTTATAAAAAAGTATTAACGATAGGAATTCCAGTAGCATTTGAAAATACAATTTATAGTTTCATGAATTTTATAGATGTGTTTATGGTAGGAACTGAGAATATATTGCTTGGTTTAGGTACTACTGCAGTTGCAGGACTAGGATTCGCTAATCAAATATTTATGATCTTTATGGTATCTTTATTTGGAATGAATAGTGGAGGAGGAATTTTAACTGCACAGTACTTTGGAAATAAAGATTATAAAAATTTGAGAAAATGTCTAGGGATAACAATAATAGTAGGTTTTTTATTTTCAATTTTATTTTTAATATCAAGTTTAACTATCCCAGAATTAATGATAGGAATATTTACTAAAGACAAAGAGGCATTGAGATTAGGAATAAAATATTTAAAAATAGTAGTATGGGCTTATCCAATTATAGGTATAGGATTTGCATTCAATATCCAATTAAGAGCTATAGGGCAGACAAAATATTCTCTTTATGCTAGTATACTAGGATTATTTATAAATGTAATAGCTAATTATGCATTGATTTTTGGAAATTTTGGATTTCCTGCAATGGGTGTAGAGGGTGCAGCAATAGCAACTGTTTTTGCAAGAACTATAAGTACAGGATATGGAATATTCATGGTTTATAAATTAAAGTTACCTATAGCAGGAAATTTTTCAGAATTATTTAATTTAAAACTGAATTTTATATTTAAAGTTCTTAAAATTTCATTACCTGTATTTGGTCATGAAATGCTATGGGTGATAGGAACTAGTATGTATGTAGTTATTTATGGAAGAATGGGAACAGATTCTGCTGCGGCAATTCAAATAGTAAAATCTATTAGCAGCCTAGTATTTACTTTAATATTTGGATTAGCCAGTGCCACTTCTGCTATAATAGGATATGAAATTGGTGCAGGAAATGAAGAAAACGCATATAAATATTCATTAGAGCTTTTGAAAACATCAATATTAGTTGGAATACTGATATCTATTACTGTTTATTTTGGTAGCCCACTTATATTGAAGATTATGAAAATTAAAGAAGAGATTTATCCACTTACTAAGCAAATATTATTATCAGAATCAATAGTAATTGTAATAAAGACTGCTGGATTACTTCTTATAGTTGGTATTTTAAGATCAGGAGGGGATACTTTATGGACAATGTTTGTAGATTTAATTCCTTTATGGTTAGTTGCTATACCGTTGACTTATTTATCAGGATTATATTTTAAATTTCCAATAGCTATAGTATATTTATTTGCTGCGAGTGACGAATTTATAAAATTATATCCTTGTTTGAAACGATTAAAAGGTAAGAAATGGATAAATAATTTAGTAAAAGTATAGACATATTATATTCTTTCTTGTATAATGAATTATATTGTGTATTGGGAGAAATAGATGAAAAATATAAAAAAACTATCCATATTAATAGTAATATTATCTATTGTGGCATGTTCGACAATAAAAACACCTCCACTAGGAGTTAATTATGAAAGACCTTTAAGAAATACCAAAAATGTTGATTTTCATTATGATTTAACTTATTTAGATAAAGATGGAAATATACAATACGATAGAAATTTATGGGAAGCAACTTATAAAGTAATAGATAATGCAAATGAATATCTAATAATAGAGATGTTTTTATTTAATGATTTATATAATAAAGATAAAGAAAATTTTCCAGAATTTTCAAAAGGATATACTGAAAGGTTAGTTAAAAAGAAAAAAGAAAATCCTAATTTGAAAATATATATTTTATTAGATGAAAATAATAATTTTTATGGTGCTTTTGAACATCCATTTATAAAAATGATGAAGGACTCTGGCATTGATGTAATAGAAGTTGGAATTATGAAATTAAAAGATACATTTCCTTGGTATTCTCCAATATGGAGAACTTTTATTGAACCAGCTGGAAACCCTCAAGGAAAAGGATGGATAAGAAATTTTTATGGACCTATGTGGCCGAAATTAACCATTAGAAATTTACTTAGAGCATTAAATGTAAAAGCCGATCATAAAAAAATTTTTTTAAATGAAAGTGAAGTTATAGTTTCTGGAGCTAATATACATGATCCAAGTTATTTTCATGAAAATGTTGCAATTTATACTAAAGGAGAAATAACAAAAGATATATTGGATAATATTCAAAAAATTTCACAGTTTTCTGATAAACAAATAAATATAGAAAATAATTTTGACACAGAAGAGTTAAAAAAAATTGATAATAAAGAGGATATTTTCAATTCAAACATATTTGATGAAGTAACAGATGAAAATTATAAAATTCAATATATTTCTGAAGGTAAAATAGGAGAACATCTAGATAATGATATAGATAGTCTTAACTCAGGAGACGAACTTATTATGGGAATGTATTTTTTAGCAGATAATGGAATTATTAATAGACTTATAAAAGCAGCTAATAGAGGGGTAAAAATAAGGATAATTCTTGATAGAAGTAAAGATGCATTCGGGATAAGTACAAATGGTATTCCTAATAAACCAGTGTCTAAAAAATTAAAAAATAAGTCTAATGGAAAAATAGAAATTAAATGGTATTTTACAAATAATGAACAATATCATACAAAGCTAACTCTAATGAAAAAAACAGATGGAAGTGTTATAATACAGGCAGGTTCAGCTAATTTGATTAAAAAAAATATAAGAGGAAATATAATGGATTCCAATTTAAGAATATTAAGTACAGAAAATAGCAAATTAACAAAAGATATATATTCTTATTTTGATAGATTATGGGACAATAAAGATGGTATATTTACACTATATTTTGATGATGAACCAACGACAAATAGTACTACAGATTTAATGTATAAAATATTAGATACGACTCAATTAGGATCGTTCTAATTTGATAGAAATATTTTGATATAGAAGGTGATGAGTAATGAGAAAAAAAATATCTGTTCTATTATTGATATTTGCATTTAGTACAGCTATAATTTCATGTTTTAATAAAAATGATAATGCCTCTAGCGAAAATAAAAATGAGGTTAAAAAAGAAAATTTAGAGGAACAGAATTTAAGTACTGGTGGAGCAGCAAGTGGAGATATTTTTAATTTAGGAAAAACTCAGTCCAAAGATGAAAGTCAAAATGACAAAATTGATAATCTAACAATGGATGAACAAAAAGTTTTAATTGAAAATGAAATAGATCCTATTAAAGTGTCTGAAGCTATAAAAAAAGCTGAAAGTGGTGAAAAAGAGGCTATTATGTCCCTTTCACAATTATATTATAATTTAAAAGATAATGAAAAAGTGAAAAGGTTTTTGAAACTAGGAGTGGATAAAAATTATCCAGAAGCAATATATAATTTAGCTGTTATATACAAAAATGAAGGAAATACAGTTGAAGCAAATAAATTAATTTCAAAATTACCTAAAAATACAAATGTTAATTTACCTGCTGGGGCTGATGAATACAATAAAGCTATTACTTTTATGAAGAGTAAAAAATATGTAGAAGCAAAAAAGCAATTTGAGATTGCTTATAAAAAAGGGATTAAAGATGTTGATATAAGAATAGCACTTTTAAATAAAGAATTGAAAAATACCAGTGAAGCACTAAAATGGTTTAAAATTGCCAATAAACGTGGAGTAAAAGGAACTAATTATGAAATAGGAGCTATTTTATATGACTCTGGGAAACTAAAAGATTCCAGACCATATTTATTAAAGGCTTATAATGAGGGAGAAAAAATCTTGGCAATGCCAATAGCTGCAACATATCAAAATGAAAATAATACAACTGAAGCATTAAAATGGTTTAAGATTGCTGCTAAGAATGGTAATAAAGATGCTAAAAATATAATAGCACAAATAGAAAAACCAGA